>WQYS01000089.1 GCA_009781125.1 Acidobacteriaceae bacterium
GCGGATGCGTCTTCCGCAACTGGCGGACAAACTCTGCTCCGCTCATCTCCGTCATCACATGATCGGTAATAACCAGACGGATAAATTCATTGAGCTGAAGCAGCTCCAGCGCCCTCGCCGGATCGAACTCAACAATCACGCTGTATCCGGCGCGGCTCAAGATGGCCTGCCTCGTGACCGCTTGAACAGCGTCATCGTCGATCAGCAACACCGCATCGTGCATTTCCATCTACAGGCCCATATAGCACGATACTACGGCTCTACGGGGAGCCGAATCAGAAACTCGGTGTTCCCCGGCACGGAAGAAAACTGAATCGAGCCGCGATGCTGCTCCACGATGCGATACACGATACCCAAGCCGATTCCCGTGCCCTCGCCCATGGGCTTGGTGGTGTAAAACGGATCGAAGATATGTGCCTGACACTGGCTCGGAATGCCGCTGCCGTTGTCGCGGATGCTGACGTAAATCTCTTTGCCTTGCATCCATGTGCGGACGCCGATTCGTCCGCCTTGCGGAGCCGCATCGATGGCGTTATCGAGCAGGTTGGTCCAGGCCTGATTCAGGCCCGGATGACCGCCCGCGAGCAGCGGAAGATCGGGCGCAAAGCTCTTCTCCAGCCGAATCTCTTTGGCGCGGAGCTTGTATCCAAGGATCACCAGCGTGGCGTGAATGCTGCTGTTTACGTCGATCGGATGGAGTTTGCCCCTCCCTTCATAGGCGTAGGATTTGACCGCGCCGACAAGCTCCGAGACGCGGCCTACGCTCTCTTCGATGGTGGCGACGTGTTGCAGGCTCGACGCCAGGGCATCAAGCCAGCCTAGCGCGTCTGCAAGCTCGCTCTCAAAGGCATCGCTCACACACTCCAGTTCTTTGGCGCTGATCCCGATGGGAACAAGAACGGGCGCAATCCGCCATGCGTCTTCAATGTGGCGCTCCTCCATCCAGCGGGCTAGCGACTCTTCGGCATCGCTCTGGGCCAACGAATCCAGCGGGTTCATGGAACTTGCTGGCCGCGCGGCCAGCGCCTTCTGTTCCAGGCCGGAGATGCACTGCTTCTGCGCCTCGGTCAGCCCGGCTCTGGCGAACCGGGCCGAGAGCTCGATCAATTGCGTCAGATTCTCGCGGAGTTGCAAGGCCGCATAACGCGCAGCGGTCTCCGGGTTGTTGAGTTCGTGCATCAGGCCCGCGGCCAGAGTGCCCAGAAAAGCCATCTTCTCACGGTGAAGCGCCTGGTTCTGCCCGGTCTCGGTTTGCCTGCTCATCGCTTGTTATAGATGACCCGCCTCTCAAAGAGTTGCAAGATACTGGTGCACAAACTGAATGGCGATGGCTCCTTCGCCGACCGCCGAGGCGCATCGCTTCACCGAGTTATGGCGAACGTCTCCGGCGACAAAGACACCGGGCATGCTGGTCTCCAGCAGATACGGTTCGCGATCGAGCTTCCATGCTCCCGTATGGAGCTTCAGGTCCGGCCCGGTCAGAATGAAGCCGTCGCTGTCGCGGGCGATCTCTCCGGGCAGCCAGCCGGTCTTGGGAACCGCTCCGATGAAGATATAAACCGAGGTCGCCGGTCTCGTCTCTACGCCCTTCAGGGTCTCCAGCGTCACGGTCTCCAGATGGCTGTTGCCGCTCATGGAGGTGATCTCCGTACAGGTCTCGACGGCGATGTTAGGAGTGGCCGCTATCTGATCGATCAGGTACTTCGACATGCTCTTCGCCAACGAATCCGCGCGAATCAGCATATGGACCGCACGCGCGTGGCGGGCAAAGTGCATAGCGGCCTGCCCTGCCGAGTTCGCTCCGCCGACGATGTAGACAACCTCGTCGGTGCAGGCGGCAGCCTCCGCCGTGGTTGCACCGTAGTAGACGCCCGCGCCGGTAAACTGCTCCGCGCCCGGAACCTCGAACCTCCTATACGAGACGCCTGTACAGATGAGGCAGACGTGGCAGGCAATCTCCTGTCCGTCGGCCATGCGCACGACCCTGTACTGGCTATCGCTGCAGAGACTGGCCGCCCGCTGCGTCAGAAACTCCGCGCCCAGCCGCTGCGCCTGGATATAGGCCCGATCGGCAAGCTCCGCCCCGCTCAGCCCCTGCGGAAAGCCAAGGTAGTTTTCGATCTTTGAACTGGCCCCAGCCTGGCCGCCGATGGCATTGCACTCGACGATCAGCGTACTCAACCCCTCTGACGCCGCATAGACTCCCGCAGCCAGGCCTGCCGGTCCGGCGCCGACGATCACCAGATCGTAAAACCTCTGCTGCGCCTGCGTCGGCATACCTAATCTCGCCGCCAGTTCGCTGGAGCCGGGCTGTATGAGAGCGGTCCCATCGTCCAGAACCACGACCGGGAGCCGCGTATCGTCGATTCCCTTCTCCTTCAGGAAAAGCAGCGCCTCGGGGTGATTTTCGGGGTCGAGCCACTGATACGGAATGCGATTGCGCGCCAGAAAGTCGCGAACCGCGTGGTCTGCCGGGGACCAGCGCGTGCCCACCACGCGGATGCCTTCAAACGGCGGCTTATAGCCCTTCTTCCAGGTTTCGAGCAGGTCGTCGAGCACCGGGTACAGCCGCTCCTCCGGCGGATCCCAGGGCTTGTTGAGGTAGTAGTGAATCTTAGCCGAATTAATCGCACGAATCGCAGCGTCGGTATCGGCGTAGGCCGTCAGCAGGACGCGCTTGGCCTCGGGATAGCTCTGGATCGTCTGCTCCAGAAGCTCCACGCCGCTCATGCCCGGCATGCGCTGATCCGACAGAAAGAGCGCGACCGTATCCTTGCGCTCCTTGAGCTGGCGGCAGACGTCGAGCGCAGCCGATCCAGACGACGCCCGCAGAATGCGGTAGTCGCGTCCGTAGTGGCGGCGCAGGTCTTCGACCACCGCCTCCAGCACGCTGGCGTCGTCGTCGATGGCAAGCAAAATTGGCTTCGACATACTAGTTGTTATACCTGCGTCACGGATGCCTTGTACGATTGGATTATCGCCACAGGCCCGGAGCTTCAAAAACGCTCCGGGTGAAATCGTAACAGTTGCACGAATTCGTGACTACCAAAGTGGAGCCTGATTTGTCCGAATTGCATACATCAAGTGAAGTCCACCAAGGTTTGCCGATGAAGGAGCTGTGAGCATGCTGCGCCTGCTCAAACAGACCCTGGAGACCCTTATGAATCGACTCATTCTGGCGGACAATCAGACCATCTTCCGGACCGGCGCGGCGCGCGTGCTCGCTCTGGAGGATGACATGCGCATCGTCGCCCAGTGCGAGGACACCGGAAAGCTGTGGAGCGCGGTCGAATCCTTCCGCGCGTCGATCCTGCTGGTGGGTTCGAGCCTGAAGCTCGACATGGCTGCGCTCATAGCCAAGGCCCACGCCCAGGGCAGCCGAATCATCGCAGTCGCCGAGCGCACCGAACTTCTTTCCGATGAGGTCATCCAGCATGTACACGGCATCCTGCACCGAAACGTCGGCGGCACAGAACTGCTCGACTGCGTTCGCCGCGTCGCCCGTGGAGAGCGCTATATTCAGCACTCCAGCGTGACCCCTATCCATGTCGCCGACCGCGTGGGCGAGCGCGTCCGCGACATGCTGACGCCGCGCGAGATGCAGATTGTCGGCCTCATCATACAGGGCTGCAAGAACAAGGAGATCGCCTCCCAGCTTGGCACCAAGGAGCAGGTGGTCAAGAATTATCTGCGCGGAATCTACGACAAGACCGGAGTCTCCGACCGGCTGGAACTGGCTCTGTTCACGGTTCATCATCGAGTGCTTGCGGAGGCCGCAACCCGCGCCGGCGAGATGATCGAAAGAAAGTCTGCCTGAGCCGGGCTGCCTGCGCCATCAGTCGAGGTCGAACTCGCGCAGCGGACGCTCGCTGTCCGGCGTCTCCCGGGCCTTCTTGAGGGCTTCGGCAAACTTCTTGGCCAGCACGTCTTCCTTGTTCTTCTGGGCCTCAACCGACTGCTGAAAGATGGAGTCCCGGCGAGCATCGGCCTCGCGCAGAGCCTTGGCCGCATCCGTCAGATCTTCAAACATCTTCTTTCGCGGAGCGGGCGTGTGCGCTATGATCGCCCGGGTCGCCGGATCAATCTTCAGCATAGCTCCACAGTCAGGACACATCACCTCAAACGGCTGGCTCTTCTGGCCCATTACGATTCCCTCTCGGTCATTGTAAGGCGAAGCGGAAGGCAATGTCAGCCGAAGATGTCCGCCTGGGAGCCGGTGCGGGCAAGCTGCAACTCCTCGCCATCGACGCGGTAGATCAACAGCCAGTCCGGTTCCAGATGGGCATCACGGAAGCCGTCCCAGTTTCCTTTGAGCGGATGGTCACGGTAGAGGTCCGGCAGATGTTGCTCCGACATAAGCAGCAACACCAGGGCGCGTAGCTTCAACATGTCTTAGCCGCGCCTGGAAACCCGCTTCACATCGCGCTTAAACTGGCTGGAATCGCGCGGCGTGAGCATCAGATACCCAGATCCTCGAACATCTCTTCAGCATTTTCGTACCGCTTGCCACCGCCTTTGACCAGTTCGGCCATCGCGCGGCGCGTGGTGGCGTTGGGAACCTCTACCGCAAACGGAAGGCGGCCTTCCTCTGCCACCCGGAAAAAGGTCAAGCGGATCAGGTCAGACGCGCTCAGGCCCATCCGTTGCAAGGCAGACATGGCCCTGTCCTTTGTATCAGCAGGAATACGGGCACGAACAATGGCATTGGCTCTCAATGGCGACCTCCGCGGACAACTGTAGCTACATTGTAGCCATAAAAGAACCGCACTGGCAACTACAGCCTCACGATGACGTGTCCCGGACATCGATTCCCCGCAGCCTCGACCAGCCGCTCTATCAGGCCCACTCCGTAGCGGGCGAGGAACCAGACTCCGGCCAGCAGACGCTCCTGCGGATGTCCGTCGGGAAAGATGTTGTTCGTGATGGCTTCGGCGTGGCGACGCAGGCTGGTCTGCTTCTGCAACTCGTGCGTGGCGGCCATGCGGCGCAGACGGTTCATTTGGTAAAGCATCTTGGAGCCGGAGGTCCGCGCCGAGGCTCCCAGATTCGGCTCGATTCCGCTCAGATACTCTGTCAGCGCGCTGAGTTCCGTATCGAGCGCTCCGGTAACCGCCGCCAGCTTCCTCTTCAGCGCAGCGGGCATGGACTTCGCTCCAAGCTGTTGCGCCAGATTGTCAGCCGTGGTCAGAGCGTCCGTGAATCGAATCTCGTCGCGGTCCATTACGGAGGCGATGGCGGGCTCGATGAGCGTCGCGCTCAGACGCGGGAGCACAGGCGTGATGCGCCCCAGAATGCGCTCATACAGCACGGCAGACTGCGCAAAGTAAGCCACCTCAGCCGGGCCGCCGATATAGGCCGCCGCCGGCAGCAGAGTGTCCTGAAACACCGGGCGCAGCAGAGCGTTGGGACTCAGCCGCTCCGGGGATTTATCCAAAATCGCCAGCAAGTCTTCGGAGGTGAAGATATCTCCTCCGGCGCGCCACTGACCGTCAGCTGTTCTTCTGAGCGCGATGCGCTCGCCGGTGTGCTCTTCCAGCAGAAAAAGCACAGAAGCGCCTTCGGAGACCAGCACCTGCGCATGATAGTTCGCGCGCACCAGTTCGCTGCTGCGGGCTATCAGCGCGGATTGCAACTCGTCGGCGTGTTCGATGGCGTAGCGCAGAGTTTGCGCTCCCTGTGCATGAAACTCGCGCGTCGAAGCATCGATGAGAACCAGACCCTGATCGGCGAAGATACGCGCCATCAGTCTGCCGAACGCAGCGGCCATCGTCGTCTTCCCTTGGGGAAGATAGCACTCGCGCAGCCACTCCGTAACCGGAGCGTGATCCAGAATCCCGGCAACACGGTCGAGCAGCGGCTCGATCTCGCGGCAGCAAAGCGACACTCCACCGACCGGTACAGCGTGGTGAACCCGCAGACCCGCGCGCAGAGTCTCAATCGTGTTTCCGTTCAGCAGAGCCAGTTGGTCCACTTCAACCAGGTCATGGTCCTCGGTAGCCATCCAGAAGACCGGAACATGATCGATGCCGCCGACTTCAGTCGCTTCTTTGGCGCGAGCCACAGTCGTAGCCGCCTTGAGAAGAGTCAGCAGCGGCCCGCCCATCAGAACCACCTGTTGCCCGGTGACAACGGCACGAGCGCCCTGACGCAGCTTTTCGATATTGGCCATCGCGGCGGGACTGGCTCCATACGATTCGTTCTGCCGCTTCAACTCATCGGCCAGACGCGCAGAGTTCACCGCAGGAACACAAGCAAGCATCCACTGCCGCGAGAACGGTCCGCCGCTCTTGCCGAAGCCGTACCATCGGCGCACGGGCTCGGCGGGAGCGTTCTCATTCATGGCCAGATAGTCGCGGTAAAGCCGCGTGACCTGCGGCAGGATCGAAACCGGATAGCACTCGGGGTTCAGCACGTTCATCGGGGACTTTTCTTCCTCACTCGCTAAACTTTGAAGGCCGCGATTCATGCGTAAACCTCTGGTTCAATCTGCGGACGAACATATTCGGCCCTTGCGCGCATCTGTTGGATGCCGCAGCCGCAAGCGCTGATGCGAGATGATACCGTAACCGTATGGCCTCCAACATCACTAAAAACTCTGCTCGCAAGTCCGCATCTAAAAAAACAAGCTCTACAAAATCCCGCAAACCCCAGGTTGTCAGCTCGAAGCTGACCTATCGAGGCCCGGTATTTTCAGTTTACTCGGATGAGGTGGTTGAGCCATCCGGCATTCAGGTTACGCGCGAGGTGATTCGCCACAGCGGTTCGGTAGTGATTCTGGCTGTGGATGAGTCGAAAAATCCGCAAGACCCCGACGTCATCTTCGAACGCCAGTATCGACACGCTGCCGGACAGTATCTGCTGGAGCTGCCCGCCGGACGCCGCGAGCCAGGCGAATCCACGCTGGCCGCAGCCAAGCGCGAGATGATCGAGGAGACGGGTTTCCGCGCGCGGCGCTGGACTATGCTGACGAAATACTTCGCCAGCCCCGGATTTCTTGGCGAATGGATGCAGATCTATCTGGCGCGCGACCTGCGCGAAGGCGCGGCGCAGCCAGAAGAGGACGAAAAGATCGAGGTGCTGAGAATTCCTGTATCGAAGGCGTTGCGCATGGCATCCAACAAAGAGATTCACGACGGAAAGACTCTGATCGGGCTGATGCTGTACGACGCTCTGCGGCGGAATGGCAGCCTTTAGCGCCGCCTTCCGATCCGTCACACCGTCTGATCAACAAGAGAAGAGTTAACGGCAAAGAGAATTTTATGCAGAAAACCTCTCAGCCAGGTTGAGCGTCACAGTCGGATAGCTGCCCTCCCCGAAGTTCAAGGCAGAGCTGTTGTCACCATCACGTGTACGAAAAAGGAGTCACCGTCTTGGCACAGTACAAAGGCACCGTTAAGTGGTTCAACAATGCAAAGGGATACGGCTTCCTCGGCCGCAACGACGGAGCCGATGTGTTTGTCCATTACAGCTCGATCCAGCGCGAAGGCTACAAGAGCCTGAAGGAAGGCGATGAAGTCGAATTCGACATCATCCAGGGCGCCAAGGGGCCGCAGGCCGATCAGGTCGTGCGCCTGAAGGAAGTAGCCGGCTAACCCATCCATCTCACTGGTTTGTTTATCGCCGAGGCGGCGTTCCGGGAGGAACGAGACTGTGACTGCAAGCGCAACCACCTCCCCGCAGATATCAGCCCGCAGTACCGTTCTCGGAGTAGATGGTATTCATGTGCTCCTCGCCGACTACACCACGCTGTTCAAGCTGCGCGTTTCGACTATGGTGATTATCACTTCGGCAGCCGGTTTCTATCTCGGCTCGCTGCGCAGTGGGATCAGCCCCATCAATGCAGGACTTCTGCAGGCCTTGCTCGGCATTGCCGTTGTAAGCAGCGGCTCGTTCGCGCTCAACCAGGCGCTCGAACGCCGCACCGATGCGCAGATGCGGCGCACCGCCTCGCGCCCCATGGCAGCAGGACGCATCTCTCTCGCACATGGATTGCTGCTGGGCTTTGCCGCCGTCTTCCTTGGCTCGGTCTATCTTGCCTGCGCCACAAATCTGCTGACCGGAACGCTTACGCTGCTCACCGCTGCCTGCTACGTCGGCATCTATACGCCGCTCAAGCGGATCACCTGGATGAACACCTTCATCGGAGCCTTCCCTGGTGCGCTGCCGCCGCTCATCGGCTGGACGGCCGCGCGTGGCGTCATCGAATGGCCCGCCGTGACGTTGTTTGCGATCCTCTTCGTGTGGCAGTTTCCGCACTTCATGGCGATCGGCTGGATGTACCGCGACGACTACGTCGCCGCCGGAATCCGTCTCGCGTCAACGCAGCCGGACGTACGGTTTGCAGCGCAATCGACGGCCATCCAGTCGCTCTTCTACGCCGTGCTTATGCTCCCGGCCAGCCTGTGGCCCGC
>WQYS01000090.1 GCA_009781125.1 Acidobacteriaceae bacterium
TACGTCATCCCGAACCAGTTCTCCGAGGTCGCCGAGGCCAACGGAGCCGTCGGCGTCAACGCCTCTACCGGCGAAGACTCGACTCAGTATTTCTGGTCGATGCCGTCGAACCGCCTCGAACTGTGGGCCTGGCTGGAGAGCCAGCGCATCGGCCATCCCGTGCAGCGCGAGTTCTACAAGGAACGCGACGTGGTGCAGGAGGAGCGGCGCATGCGCACCGACTCCGACCCGATTGGCCGCCTGGTCGAGCAGTTTCTGGCGACGGCCTACGTGGCGCATCCCTACGGCAAACCTACGGTCGGCTGGGAAAGCGAACTGAGCCGGATCAACGCCACCCAGGCTGAAGCCTTCCACGAGAAGTATTACGTGCCCGCGAACATCGTGATTGCGGTAGTCGGCGACGTG
Source organism: Acidobacteriaceae bacterium (assembly GCA_009781125.1). Next base: position 406 of record WQYS01000090.1, read on the forward strand.
AAGGCCACCGAGGTGATGCCCGTTCTGGAGAGGTATTTTGCGCCCATTCCAGCGGGTCCCAAGCCTCTGCCGATGACCACCATCGAACCGCCGCAGTTTGCCGAGAAGACCGTTACCATCCGCGAAGCCACGCAGCCGTTCTACCTCGAAGGCTACCACCGTCCCGACTATCGCGATCCCGACGATACGGTCTACGACGCTATTACTGACATCTTCTCCAATGGGCGCACCGCGCGCCTCTACCGCTCGCTGGTGCGCGATCAGCGCATTGCCGCCGCCGCCGAGGGATTCAGCGGTTTTCCTGGAGAAAAGTATCCCGGACTCTTCGCTTTTTACGCCGTGCCTGTTCCGGGCCACACGCCGGAGCAGATGCGCGACGCCATCCACAAGGAGCTTGACCGCTTGAAGAACGAAGACGTCTCCGACGAGGAGCTTGCTCGCTTCAAGACGCGCGCCCGAGCCGATCTGCTGCGTGGGCTCGCCGACAATCAGGGGCTAGCCACGCAGCTTGCCGAGTACCAGACGCGATACGGCGATTGGCGCGAGCTGTTCCGCCAGCTCGACAAGGTGGATGCCGTTACCAAAGCTGACATCCGCCGCGTTGCCAACAAAATCTTCGTAGAGAGCAACCGCACCAGCGCGCGCATCGAGTTCACGCCGCCGCAAGCACAGGCCGACAGCATGGGAGGTTCCAAGTGAAAGTGAAGTATTTGCATTATCTATTGGCTGCTCTTCTTGTAACCACCGCTGTGAACGGCATGGCCGCGGCGCAGACCGCGACAGCGCCAGCAACCACGACTGCTACTGAACCATGGAAGCAGATACCCATTCCTCCGCTGCACGCCTTTAAACCGCAGCAGCCGAAGCGCATCGAGCTGGCCAACGGACTTGTGATCTTTCTGCAGGAAGACCACGAGCTGCCCTTCATCAACGGAAGCATTCTCATCCGTGGCGGCAGCCGCGATGAACCCGCCGATAAGGCCGGACTCGTCAGTCTGTACGGAGACGCCTGGCGCACCAGCGGAACCTCTACCATCGACGGCGACAAGCTGGACGACCGGCTTGAGTCGAAGGCCGCAAGCATCGAGACCTCAGGCGGCAGCGCCTCCACCTCGCTGAGCTGGTCGAGCCTGAAGGGCGACTTTGATGGCGTCTTCGCCTCGGCGGTCGATCTGCTGCTACATCCTGACTTCAAGGCCGACAAGCTCGCGCTCGCCCAGCGTCAGATGGATACCAGCATCGTCCGCCGCAACGACGACGCGCAGGGCATTGCCATACGCGAGGCCGTAAAGCTCGCCTATGGCCCCACAAGCCCGTTTGCGCGCAGGCCTGAGTTTGCCACCGTTGCCGCCGTTACTCTGGACGACCTCAAGGCGTGGCACGACCGCACCGTGATTCCCAACGGCATGATTGTCGCTGTCTCCGGAGACTTTGACTCCGCGGCGATGGAGTCCAAACTTCGCCAGGCCTTCGAGCCGCTCGCTCGCGGCCAGGCGATCCCGGAGCAGAAGTTCACCTTCACCGATCCGCAGCCCGGCGTTCATTTCGCCGACAAGAGCGACGTGAACCAGTCCAACGTGCTCATCGTCGGACTGGGGACCGAGCGCCGCAATCCGGATTACTACGCGCTCAGCGTCATGAACCAGATCCTGTCCGGAGGCTTTGGCTCGCGGCTGGTGCAGAGCGTCCGCACCCGGCTGGGGCTTGCCTACATGGTGTCCGGCCAGTTTGGAGCGGAGTACGACCATCCCGGCCTCTTCTTCGTGATCGCAGGCACGAAGAGTGAGAGCACGGTGCCAGCAGCCAAAGCGATGTTCGATGAACTCGAACGCCTGAAGACAGAACCGCCCACGGCAGCCGAACTCGCCAAGGCCAAAGACCAGGTCGTCAACTCCTTCATCTTCCGCTTCGACGCGCCGCAGAAGATACTGAACCAGCAGGTCACGCTGGCCTTCTACGGCTATCCGCCCGATTTTATTGAAAAGTACAAGGATGAGATCGAGAAGGTCACCGCCGTCGATGTCTCGCGCGTGGCCAGGAAATACGTCGATACGTCGAAGCTGGGAACGGTCGTCGTCGGCAACAAGGCGGAGATAGTGCCGCCGCTCGACACGCTCGGCAAGGTGACGAACCTCGACATCACCATCCCCGGCAAACCCGCGGAATAAACCAGCGGTACGAAACCTTCAGCCGGGTGCCGGGCGCCCATCCACATCTAGCGTTTTTTGCCAGATGTGGGATGGGGGCAATCAGCTCGTGTTGTGGAAAAATGAAGCATGACCGGGCAGAATCCCTGGCGGGAGTTCCCGCACGATATCTACGAAAAGCACATGGGACATGAAAATGTGCGGCAACTGGAGATGCTTTCCCGTATAACGGATGACCAGCTCAGGCTTGTGAGTGACATTCACCAGCCAGTGATTGCGCTTCTCGGAATAACCAGCGGCAATGGGCTGTGCCATGTCATGAAGAGGCATTACAAAGCCATAATAGGCCTGGATATTAATGAAGAGTTTCTTAAGCTATGCCGTAATCAGTACGGTCATATTCCAGAACTGAAGCTCTATCAAATTGACCTGATGGTAGAGAAAGACCGCGCCGCCGATCTTCTGCAAGCCGCCGATCTGGTCATGGCGAATATGGTTGTAGAGCATATCTATCCTGATAACTTTATGGAGATTGCCGGCAAACTCACTAAGCCGATTGTCTCAGTAACCATTCAGTTCAATCCGGACGGAGAGATGGCTTCCAGTTCCGGTTTTGAGCCTGCGCTTGAGGAGATCGTGCGTCATGGACGGATTTGTGAGGAAACATCCCTCGCTGCTTCCATGCGCGGCGTGGGATATACGTTAATAGGTAGAACGGAATATCATCTGCCAAACGAAAAGATTTTTATCAGGCTTGATTTTCAGCGATAGGCGTAAATTTCCAGCAAAGGAAGCAGAATGGACACCCAAGGATTTGCAATCGCGATCATGGCCGCAGGCAAAGGCACGCGGCTCAAGAGTAAGCGCCCCAAAGTTCTGCATGAGATCGGCGGCCAGGCTCTGCTGCTGCACGTGATCGCCGCCGCGCGAACGCTCGTCCCCGCTGACCGGATCTACTGCATCATCGGCCACGAGGCCGACCAGGTCCGCGCCGCTGTCCAATCTACCGGAGTCCAGTTTGTTTTACAGGCCGAACAGCGCGGCACCGGCCACGCCATGCAGGTGCTCAGAGCGCATATGGACCAGACCGACGCCCCCTGGCCCGATCACCTGCTGGTGCTCTCCGGCGACGTTCCGCTGATCCGGCCCGAAACCCTGGCTGCGGTCGCCCAGGTGCATCTGGTCGAGCGCGCCGCCATGACCATCCTCACGGCCGAACCCGAGAACCCCACCGGCTATGGCCGCATCGTGCGCCGCGTTCCCAGCGAACCAGAGGTAACCGCCATCGTCGAGCAGAAGGCGCTCACGCCCAGCCAGCTTGCTCTGCGCGAGATCAACTCCGGCATCTACTGCTTTGAGACCGCCGCGCTCTTCGGGAGACTCGATGCCCTCAAGACCAACAACGCGCACAGCGAGTTTTACCTCACAGACCTTGCCGCGATGCTCGTAGAGCGCGGGCGCCGCGTCGTCGCCGTGAAAGCTGTGGACGCAGACGAGGTTCTCGGAGCCAACACCATCGCCGAGATGATGCATCTGGATGCGGTCATGCGCATGACGACGGCCAGCCGCCTCATGGCCGCTGGCGTGACGATCTTCAGGCCGGAGACCTGCGTCATCGATGCCCAGGTCAGCGTCGCGGCTGACACCGTCATCGAGCCCTACGTGCAACTGCTCGGCGCGACGCGCATCGGCTCGGAGTGCCGCGTCCGTTCCTACTCCGTGATACAGGACTCCGTCGTCGGAGACCGGGTGACCATCCGCAACGGCTGCGTCTTCGATCATGCGGAGGTCTCCGCGGGTGCGATCATTGGGCCGTATTCGCATCTCCGCCACGAGAGCCGCATCGGCGAGGGAGCGCACATCGGCAACTTCGTCGAGACCAAGAAGGTCACCATCGGCAAGGGTTCCAAGGCCAACCACCTGAACTATCTCGGAGACACGGTGATCGGCGCGGGGTCGAACATCGGCGCAGGCGTCATCACCTGCAACTACGATGGCGTCAACAAGTTTCAGACCACTATCGGCGACAACGTATTTGTCGGCAGCGACGCTACGCTGGTGGCGCCGGTGACGGTGGCCTCCGGCTCTTATGTTGCCGCCGGAAGCTGCATCACCGAAGACGTTCCCGGCGGAGCGCTCGCTCTGGGCCGCGCGCGGCAGACGGTGAAACCAGGCTGGGTCGAAGCCAATAACGCCAAGCGGAAGGTAAAGAAGGATTGCTGAAGTAGAAATCGCTTAGATGTTTTTGCCTCCAGGTACGCCAAGCCTTTAGGCTTGGCGTACCTGGAGGCAAAAACACCTTATCTTAGCGCTTGAGGGGGACTGTACCGTCCCCCTCTCTGGAGATGTTCTTTTATTGAACCACCAGCGTGGCGGTGGCTTTATGGCTGGCGTCGTTGCCGGTTATGGTGAGGGTGTAGGTTCCCGGACTTGTACGAGTGCCGCCACCGTTTTTATCGCCGCCGCCGCAGCCTATCACTCCGGCTGTTACGACGAGCGCCAGAACTGCTGCCAGCAGGCCGCGAATCCTGAGATTTCGCGCTTTGCCGATGAACATCACCGGCAGAAGCAGCAGAGCGAAGGCCATCGGAGAGTAGCCGCGCTTACTGGATGTGGACGCCGGAAGCTTAATGGTCAGCGTCGATGTTTCTCCGGGAGTGACCGAGGTCGGGCTGAAGCTCACCGTCGCGTCTGACGGCTGCCCTGATACCGACAACGCAACGGCATCGTTGTACGTGCTTCCGGCAACAGAATTAACGTTGATGGTATAAGTAGCGGTACCACCTGCCGAGGCGGTCACAGACGTTGGAGACACAGAGATCGTGAAGCCCGACGCCGGTGGAGTGCTGCTGCTGCCCGTCCCACTGATCACCGAGACTGACCCGGCACCGTAGTAGTTGTCATTCGTGACGTAGACCATGTTGGTCACAGAGTTCACGGCTACATGCGCAGGATTGGACCCCACGGTTACCGTCTTGACGCTATTGGTCGCCCCATCGATCACCGATACCGTACCATCACCTGTATTCGTGACGTAAACTTTGTTGGTTGTCATGTCCACTGCTACTTGCGCAGGAGTAAGTCCCACGGAAACCGTCTTGACACTATTGCTCTCCCCGTCAATCACCGAAACTGTATTGTCACCTGTATTGACGACGTAGACCTTGTTGGTCACCGTGTTCACGGCTATTGACCCGGGGTCATTCCCCACGGCCACCATCGCGACGTTATTGGTCGCCCCGTCGATCACCGATACTGCATTCCCACCATAAACGTTGGCGTAGATTTTGTTAGTCACCGTGTTCACAGCTACCACCGTAGGACTGGCTCCCGCCGTCGCCACATTACCCATGGCGGTATTGGTCGCTCCATCGAACACCAAAACCCCAGCGTAACCGAAACCTGAATTAGCGACGAAGACTTTGTTGGTTACCGTGTCCACTGCCACTGAATAGAACGAATCCGCACCCGTCAACACCAACGCAACGCTATTGCTCGCTCCATCGATCACAGCGACGACGCACCCGCTGACCCCTCCATCCGAAACCCAGTAACCACAATACGGAACATATATTTTGTTGGTTGTCGGGTTCACAGCTACCCCCACAAGGGAGAACTTCACGAGGGAAGATGCGGTCACCACGGGTATCGTCGTGACACTATTGTCTGCACCATCAATCACCGAAACCGTATTGTCACCTGTATTAGCGACGTAAATCTTATTGGACACCGTGTTTATATCTATTGATTGAGGCGAATCTCCCACGGTTATCGTCGTGTCAACGGTATTGCTCGCTCCGTCGATCACTGAAACTGTATTGCCGGGTGAAGCAGAAGAACCTGTATTAGCGACGTATATTTTGTTGGTTACCGTATTCACGGCAACCACTCCTGGCAAGTTTCCCACCGGCACGGTTGTTACAACCGACTGCGCGTGCAGCACCACGCCAACGAGTGACATCAGGAATAGAACGAAACTAGTCCGAAGCAAGAACCGCTGGACGTGAGCGAATTGAGAAAAGCGTCGAGGACCGAAACGAGAGCTCAGCAAACGGGCGAACAACATGCAACCTCCATTGGCCAGAGATGGCCTTACGGTAATGTGGTGTATACAGCGTTGATTTTTTTCAAAAGGTTGTTTTCAGAAATGTCTGGCATGCCAGACATTACATGTCTGATATTACCGACAAAATCTGAGAGTGTCCACAACTCAAGATGTCGAAAAACATGCACTCCTGGTTAAGCTTGGGAGACGTATTCGCGAACTAAGAAAGCGGCGGGAATGGACGCAAACAGATATGGCCGTCTATCTGGACATGAATCGCGGCCACATATCTGACATTGAGACCGGAAAACGAGAGGTCGGACTGATCACGCTTCAAATTATCGCCAGAGGGTTCGGCGTAAGCATGGCTAAACTACTGCAAAATTTGTAGTTTATCTGTGGAGTGGCTCCCCGGTTTTCGTTATAGAGTACCCGGCTCATGCCCGCATCCAACATGCTGAAGGCTCAACAGGAGGCGGGAATGCCGTTGCTATCGAAGCCTGAGATCGAGACACTGCTGAAATCGCAGCCCGGATGGAAGCTGGAGGATGGCAAGCTCGTTCGTGACTGGAGCTTCAGAGACTTCGCCGAGGCCATCTCGTTCGTCAATCAGGTGGCGCAGGTGGCCGAATCTGCCGGGCATCATCCTGACATCGATATTCGCTACAACCGCGTGCGGCTCGCCCTGGTCTCCCACGATGCCGGAGGAGTTACGGACCGGGACGCATTAATGGTCTCGAACCTCAACAAGAGATTCTCACTTCTGGCAAAGTCCTGATTGCCTCTTAAATTCATCACTCCGAGGCGGGTACAATTTTTGGAAGCTGTGGAAAACTTTTAATCTCTTATTCTGTACGCCGCAGCGTGTTGTTTCGTAAGTAAAACAAAACAATGAAAATAAATCCAATTAAGAGGCGCATGAACACCCCTATGAAATTATTTTTCTATGGAGGACCATATTTCCTTGACATCGCCTCTCCAAATTGTGGTATATTCCTAATTGTGGGGCATGAGTAAATCTGCTCCAGAGAGATTGTCAGCCGGAACACAAGAATAGAATATCCGGTTTGACACAAGTTGCGTCACTGGCCTCCCGGCACGAACGAAAGTTCGTGCCGTCTTTTTTTGTTTTTGCCGGTACATGAGAACCGTTTACGGCAGCGTATGCTCAAGAGCATGACTACATGGTTCTTCTGGGCGTTTCTCTCTGCCGTTTTTGCCGCCGCTACGGCTCTGCTGGCTAAGGTGGGAGTATCGGGCATCGATTCAAATTTGGCCACTGCCATCCGGACCACGGTCGTCGTGGTGTTCACATGGGCAATCGCGCTGAGTCTTGAGAGTCATCATGGGTTTCTGCAGATTGGCCGCCGGAGCTGGCTGTTTCTGGCGTTGTCGGGAATCTGCACCGGGCTGTCGTGGATCTGTTACTTTCGCGCCTTGCAACTGGGACCGGCGTCGAGCGTAGCTCCCGTCGATAAGCTGAGCGTGGTCTTCGTGATACTGGGCGCGTGGCTCTTTCTGGGGGAGCATCTGACGCCGCTGAAGGCGGGCGGAGCCTCGCTGATTGCCATTGGAGCGGTGATTCTGGCCTTTGCATGAAGCCGGGTATACTGGAAGAAGTTCTTTGCAGCGCCGAAGGCATGGTTGTTGCCAGCTCCACAGAGGGGGCGTCACGGCTTCGACGGGATTGCTTGCGGCAGAGAGTCATGCCGGGGTGTGGACACCCGTAATCGCTCACAAAACTATAAGTGCCGAACCTCAATTCGCA
>WQYS01000091.1 GCA_009781125.1 Acidobacteriaceae bacterium
CCGGCGTATCCGGCGTCCGTCTCGGTAGGCGCAGCCATGGCGGCACAAACCATTACCGCATCGGCTCCCGCGACGGTGGCTTATGGAACTACCTATGCCGTAACGGTGTCGGCGGACTCCGGCCTTCCGGTCACTCTGACCGTGGATGCTGCCAGCACGGCGACCTGCGCGATCAACGGCTCCACGGTGGTGATGCATAGTGGCTCCGGCGACTGCATTATCGATGCCAACCAGCCGGGCGACAGCGGCCACAGCGCAGCGGCTCAGGTGCAAACCACGACGGCGGCATCGCTGGCAACGCAAACCATCACGTTCGTTACACCCATTCCCACAACGGCGGCTAACGGAACATCGTATCCAGTAGCGGCGGTTGCGGACTCCAACCTTCCGGTCGCTCTGACCGTGGACTCGACCAGCACGGCATGCACGCTCACCGGCTCCATGGTGACCATGACGAGCGGCACCGGTAGTTGCATCATCGATGCCGACCAGGCGGGCGATGCAAATCACGACGCCGCAACCCAGGTGCAGGCCACAACGGCGGCGGCACCGGCAGTGCTGCCGTCCACGGCGGTGACGGTCTCGGCCTCGCCGAGCGCGCCTACTGCCGATCAGCCTGTCACTCTGACCGTAACAGCGCCGCAAGGCGCTACGGGATCGGTCACTCTGATGGATGACGCGGCTCCGTTGACATGCACCAATGATCCCGTAGTGAACCCCATAGTCCTCGACGGGATCGCAACAACGTACACCTGCGTCATCGACCCGCTGACGGAGGGCACACATCCGGTCACGGCGGTCTACTCGGGCGATGCCAACTACAGCCCGGTAACCTCGGAAACACTGCCGCTGACAGTCTCGACCGTGCTGGTTCCTGACTTTATGATCGCCGCAGAGACGCAGACGCGGACGTTTACGTCGGCTGGCGGCACGGTATCGTATGCGCTCATCGTCGGCTCCCTGGGAGGATTCACCGGTCCCGTGGCGCTGACAATTGACCCCGCATCGACACTGCCGGACGGAGCCACGGCGAACCTCAGCGCAACTTCGGTGACGCCCAGCGCCGACGGAATCACCCCCCTGACGCTTACCATCAGCATTCCTTCCAGTACGGCGGCCAGCACGCGCTACTCCGCAAAGACTCCGTTTCTCTTTGCCGTGCTGATCCTGCCGCTGATGCTGGCAGGAAGAAAGAATCGCCGTCTGCCCGGCCTGCTGTTGCTCGTGCTTGCGTTTGGAGCAATCGCAGCCACGACGGGTTGCGGCGGCGGCGGCTATAACTCCGGCATCAATCGCAATCAACCGCAGACCTATTACATTACCGTGGACGCCACCAACGGAACACAGACGCGGCAAACCACGGTCGCGCTGGTACAGGCGCAGTAGCAACACTTTTTTGAAGCAATACGGCCTGTAGCTCCTCTGTGAGCTACAGGCCTTTTTTTGCCTCCGCGCGTCGTGGTTTGCCTCTCCGGAACAATTCCTGTAACTCCATGGTTGCAAACGAGAAGGCTCCTGTTTCGTGACCGCCGGACGGCTTTATGCATCTAAATGTCTGTACTGGAGAAGGAGCTCTGCGGCGAAGGCCGTTGTGGCGCGCGCCTGCGGCGGGCCGGAGCCGTGGTCGTGGCAGCCGTTCGCGGAGCGCAGGTTCCCCGAAGATTTTGCTGATCCCATAAATGAATGCGTCCTGATTCTGGCCGCGCGCCTCTAAAATAAAGGAGATGCACGGCGCTGGCTGCGCAGAGACACTTGCTCCGGACCGAAGTTGCACCTATTTATAACTATTGGGTTCGCGTTATGGAAATGATACGGTTGACAACCTGGATTGCGGCTCCCGAGGAGCTATGCTTCCGGCTGGCAACGGATGCCGGGTTTCATCAGGTGCTGTCTCAGGAATCGAAACAGAACAGTCTACCGGAAGACGCGCGAGCGGCAATCCAGATCGGAGACCGCTGGCAATGGCCGGGCCGCTGCGCCGGATTCGCCTACAAATACGCGACGCGCATCGAAGCTCTGCGTTCGTCGAGCTTCTTCCGCGAGGTGCTGGAGCAGGGCTGCTTCCGGGCCTTCGAGCACGATCATCACTTCACCTTTCACAACAACGGAACCAGAATGCGCGACGAGATACGGTTCGTGATGCAGCCGGGTCTGGGCAGCGGCTTGATAGCTCCTCTGCTGCGCCGCTCGCTGGTTGCGTCCATCGCGCATCGCAGCCACGTTCTGAAGGCCGCCGCGGAGTCGAATGACTGGAGAAGGTTCCTGGCGCAGGCGGAGCAGCCGAATCCGGGAGCAAAGCCGGTTCAGAGCGTCGGCGCGCGTTCACGCATATCCACAGAAGGATTCGCAACCAACCGCTGATGTTGATTGCAAATGGAGTAGTGCCAACGGCGCTATCTATACCGGCCTGGGGCGAAGCGATTCCAGCGCGATGCTTACACGTTGAATTTGAAGAAGAGAATATCGCCGTCTTTCACGACATATTCTTTTCCTTCGGAGCGCAGCAAGCCCTTCTCCTTGACGGCCTGTTCGCTGCCGTACTGGAAGAGGTCGTCCGACGAGTAGCACTCGGCGCGGATGAATCCCTTCTCGAAGTCGGTGTGAATGACACCGGCGGCGCCGGGAGCCTTGGTTCCGCGGCGGATGGTCCAGGCACGGCACTCCTTCTCGCCTGCCGTGAAGTAAGTAATCAGATCAAGCAGTCGGTAGGCGGAGTGAATCAGCCGGTTGAGGCCAGGCTCGTGCAGTCCGGCTGACTCCAGAAATTCGGCGCGCTCGGCGGGTTCCAGTTGCGCGATCTCGGCCTCCAGAGCGCCGCAGATGCGTACCACCTGCGAGTTCTCCTCGGCGGCGCGCTTCTCTACCGCCTCGGTGTATGCATTGCCGTTTATGAGGCTGGCCTCATCGACGTTCGCTACATAAAGCTGCTGCTTTGCCGTGATGAGAAAAAGCTCTCGCGCTGCCATGCGTTCATCGTCGGTCAGATCGGCAGTGCGGGCGGGCTGGCCTGCTTCGAGCGTCGCCTTGAGCTTCGCTATAGCCGAGGCTTCTATCTTGACCTTCGCGTCCTGCGTATTGCGGGCGAGCTTTTCGACCTTTTGCCAGCGCTTGTCTACGGTGTCGAGATCGGCGAGCATCAGCTCGGTGTTGATGACATCAATGTCGCTCAGCGGATCGATGGCCCCGGCAACGTGGACAACCTCCGGATCGTCGAAGCAGCGGACGACGTGCGCAATGGCATCCGTAGCGCGGATGTGGCCGAGAAACTGGTTGCCCAGGCCTTCGCCCTTGCTGGCCCCCGCGACCAGCCCGGCGATGTCGATGAACTCCATCGTGGTCGGCACCAGCGACCTGGGCTGAAAGATGGCCGCAATTTTAGCGAGGCGCTCGTCGGGAACGGTAACCGTGCCCGTGTTGGGGTCGATGGTGCAGAACGGATAGTTCGCCGCCTGGGCCTTGGCCGAGGTGAGCGCATTGAAGATGGTGGACTTGCCCACGTTGGGCAGGCCGACGATTCCACAGTTTAGAGACAAGTGAGGTTTCCTTCTATTTCTAAGGATAGTGTATCGAGATGCATGACTCCGGGCGCAGGGGGCTAGAATGCTCTAAAAGAGAGTTTTCGGCGGCGAAGAGCTGGCAGAATCAGGAGAACGGGTGAAGACAACAGACAAGGCCGGAGTTTTTCTGGCGATGTGTTTGGCTATCGGATGGATTCCGGCAACAGCGCAGGACGCCGGGACGCAGCAGGCAAAGTCCGTTGCTTACAATCTGGATGCGCAGAACTATCTGCCGCGCAGCCAGCCGGCGCGAGTTGCTTTTCAGGGCACGGAGCTGATCGCCACGGTCAAGGGCGAGGCGAAGATCACCACCGAGCGCGGCGGCATCGTGATCGAGGCGAAGTTTGAGGGGCTGGTTCCGCCCCGCCAGTTCGGCAAAGAGCTGCTCACATATGTGCTGTGGGCGGTCACGCCACAGGGACGAGCCGTTAATTTAGGAGAGGTTCCGGCGGGAGCCAAGAGCAGCGTCACGGCAACGACCGCGCTGGAGAGCTTCGGCCTGATGGTCACCGCCGAGCCGTACTTCGCAGTGACCGATCCGGGCAACGTCGTAGTGCTCACAAACGTAATCGGAGCCGACGCCGCGGAGAAGACCACCGTGCAGACGCAGTTGCTGCCGGGCGGAGTCTATGCGGCGGCGCAGGCGGATTCAGACGACGCAAACTCCACGAACTCATCCGACCTGATGCAGGCCGCCAACGCCGTGCGCATCGCTCGCGCTGTAGGCGCGGAGAAGGATGCTGCGGAGATCTTCGGCGACGCGGTGCTGGATCTGAAGCGGGCCTCTGACATTGATTCCGGCGCGAAGCCCGACCGCCGCATGGAGACGATGTTCGCGCGTCTGGCCGTGGAACGCGCCGAGGATGCGCGGCGCGTCTCGCAGCGCAAGCAGGCCGCTGAGCGGCAGATGAAGGCTGCTCTGGACGCGCGCGACGCCGAGAATCAGGCGATGTTGAACGCCGAGCGCGCCGAAACTTCCAAGGCCCGGGCCGAAGCCGAACGCGCTCAGGCCGAGGCCGACCGTGCTCATGCGGACTTCGCCGCGGCCCAGGCCAGCGCTCGTGCCGAAGAAGCGGCGAAAGCCACGCGCGTTCCCGCCGAGTCTCGCGCCAGGCTGCTGGCGCAGTTGAACGCCGTGCTGCCAACCAGCGACACGGCGCGGGGGCTGATGATGGTGCTCTCCGACGGGCTGTTTGAACAGGGCAAGGCCTCGCTGCGGCAGAACGCGCAGTTCAGTTTGGCGCGGGTCTCGGGCATTCTCGCGTCCTACGCGGGCCTGAAGTTTCAGGTCGAGGGCTACATGGATACAGGCGAACCGATGGCGCTGAGCCAGCGGCTCTCCGATGGAAGGGCCAATGCAGTGCGCGATTTTCTGGTGACGCAGGGACTTTCGGCAGACGATATCCTGGCCACCGGATATGGACAGAGCAGTCCCATTGCCGACAACGCGACCGCCGCTGGACGCGCGCAGAATCGCCGCGTGCAGGTTCTGGTGTCGGGCGACACGATTGCCGCCGCCGCCAGCGCTCCTGCCGAAGTTCCCGCCGCCACCGGAACCTCGCAGCCTCCGGCGGCGCTGCCGTAAAGACCCGCTTAGACTGTTGGAATGAGAGAGCGTTCGGCACGCCGTGCAGCGGGTGTGATATTTTTGTTGGCCATGGCTGGCTGCCAGCCAGACACGCGCTCTGTGGTTCGCGAAGACGCCATGCCGCCCAACACCATCCTGCTCTCGCAGATGATGCGCGAGCTCCACGCCACGCCCGGCTTCACCGACACCCTGCTCGCGCAGCTCAACCGCGACGGCAAGCAGGGACCGGCGCTGCTCACTCCGGCGCTCGTCACGCGCATGCGCGAACTCATCCTCGGCAAGGACTGGCAGGGACTCGACCGTTTTCCGGGATGGACGATGGCGGCGATCACGCCTACGGTTCGCGTCATTGCTAAGACGGTCGGCAACGGCAACGCTACTCGCGGCGAGCTGACACGCTGGATTGATCTTGGCCCCTACGCCGTGGATCGCGCCGAGACCGTCCGTCTCGACACGCCATCCACGCTGCCGGGCTTCACCACTGAAGGCATCGTCAGCGAGCTAACGGTAGCAGAGGGCGCGGGCGTCATTCGCGGAGACGGCCCCAATCCGGCGCTCGCTCCGATGCACGCCGAGAGCCAGCGGCTGGCCGACGTTCTCAATCGCCTCAGCCTCAACCGCATGGAGCAGGCCGCTGACTTCACCGCCGTTATCGGCGGACAGAAGGCTTCCACGCCGCAGGCTTTGATCGATGCGCTCACGGCCACGGGCCACACCGTCGCCGTCTATGACGCTCGTTACTTCGCCAACTTCGGCCACTTCCACTACCGTCGCAGCGGCGCGACCGAGGAGGTGATGATGCCCTTCTGGATCGACACGCAGATTGCCATTCCCGGCTCGAAGCGCTCGCTGCTGGTTCCGGTCAGCCACGCCGAGTACGAGTGGCAGGTTCGCGGCCCGCGCATCAACGCCGCAGTCAGCTACTACTTCGGCATCGACGGCAAGGCCGAGTTCCGCACCATGGACACGCTCGATCAGGCCTGGGTGCTGGGGCGGCGCGCCCATCAGTATCGCGGAGCCGACGCCACGGAGGTCACGCGCCTCACCGGGCTGATGGTGTCGGCCTATCTCGGCGAGCACCTTCGCCACCCGGAGCTTCCCTTCGGCGGATACTTCACGCTCGGCGTCTGCCAGGACTCCATCGCTGCCATCGAGAAGAAGATGACCGGCAAGGAGACGCTCTTCCCCAACACCACTGACCCGAGGTTCTTCAACGACGCGACCGACGCGCAGGACGGCGAGGCCAACGCGCTGATCGAGGCCATCACCAAAGACCGCAGCGGCGAGCCGCCTGACCCGGAGCGCGTCTTCGGCTCCATTCCGGCAAACGACCTGAGGGAGATCACCATCCCCGGGCTGGCGCAGGATCTGGCCGCCGTGCATGAGGCATGGCAGAACGGAGCGCTGACGCGCACTCCGTCGTGGATTCACAGCACTCGCCGCATGACTCTGCGTGTGCTTGCCGCTGCAACCGTGCTTCTGCTGCTGGGTTTTGTGCTGATGCTCTTCCGCCGCGCGCTATTTGCTTCCTGAGTCTGCTGCCGCCGGGGTTGAAGAAGAGGTGGCCGGGGTCGAAGAACTCTCCGTAGCAGAGCTGCTCGTGGAAGCAGCGGATTCTCCCTTCGACTCGCTCTTCGGCTTGGGACTGGAATACAAGTCCGAGTACCACCCTCCGCCCTTGAAGCTCACCGCAGGAGCTGAGATCACGCGCTCCAGGCGGCCCTGGCAGTGAGGGCAGACCGTTAGCTCGGGATCAGAAAATTTCTGTCTCTTCTCCGTGTGTTTGTGACACGCGGTACATTCGTATTCGTAAAGCGGCATCTTTGAAAAAAAGAATCCTCTAAAGTCTTTGCCATTCCGGCTCTTCTCAGATAATACAGTGGCCGTCTAACGGCGTTGCTGACGGCGGTAAAAGAGTCCGGCGGCGAAGAAGACCATGGCTACGAAGAAGTCCAGCTCCGCGTGCTGGTAGGCGCGGCCCTGCACGCCGATTACACCGGCTACCACCCAGGCGCAAAACCCCGTAAACCATATCCAGGGCGCGTTCTGCATAGTCATTCGATGCCGCCCGGACGGCAGGCGCTGGTCATTTACACTGGAAATAAACCATATTCATACCAGTTTGCCCGAGGAGCAGCTACCACACATGTCACAACGCACATTCAGCATCATTAAGCCCGACGCCGTACGCAAGGGCCACACCGCAGCCATCCTGGCCGAGATCGAAAAAGCAGGATTCAGAATTGTCTCGATCAAGCGCGCCTCCATCTCCAGGGCTCAGGCCGAAGGTTTTTATTATGTTCACAAGGACCGCCCTTTCTTCGGTGAGCTGACCGAATTCATGTCCAGCGGACCCATCTTCCCCATGGTGCTGGAGAAGGAGAACGCCATCGCCGACCTGCGCAAGCTGATGGGAGCCACCAATCCGGCGCAGGCCGAGGCGGGAACCATCCGCGCTAAGTATGCAGCCTCGATCGGCGAGAACGCCATCCACGGCTCCGACGCTGAGGAGACAGCGGCCTTCGAGATCGGCTACTTCTTCGCCGGCTACGAACTGAAGTAAACAAAGACTGTTCGAGGACCACACTCATGACGGTTTTTCGTCATGGGCGTGGTGCTTCGTACTCTGTTGCGCCGTCTTAATTTGTAGAGAGATTTGTGAGGAGACCCGAGTGGAATTGAAGCTGCCCGCGGGCGAGTTCAGCGCCTATCTGTTCGACTGCGACGGTACCATTGCCGATTCCATGCCGCTGCACTACATCGCCTGGAAGGCCGTCTTCGACGAGTGGAACTGTGAGTTCCCTGAGGACCAGTTCTACTCCTGGGGAGGCCGTCCGGTAGCCGAGGTCATCCGGGCCATGAACCAGATGCACGGACTGCACATGCCGGTCGAAGAGACGCGCCGCCGCAAGGAGCAGATGTACATGGACCGGCTGGCCGATCTGAAGCCTGTTCCTGGCGTTCTGGAGCATATCGAAGCCAGTTACGGCAGGATCCCGTTTGCTGTGGTCTCGGGGGGCACGCACGATGTGGTTGAGGCTTCGCTGCGCGCTATCAATCTGCTGGACCGCTTCGAAACTCTGGTGTGCGTGGGTGACTATAAAAAAGGCAAACCCGATCCGGAGCCTTTTCTGCTGGCCGCGGAACGGCTGGGAATCCG
>WQYS01000092.1 GCA_009781125.1 Acidobacteriaceae bacterium
GAGTTGCGCAAAGTATTCTCCTAGCGTGCGCGCGCCCGCTTGCTCAATTGCGGCCTTAAGCGAGCGAATCTGGGCCTTTACGCCTTCAATATCTTCCTTCTCCTTCTCGCTCTTTTTTACATCCTTGCGATTGGAAAGAAACCCGCGCCGCTGGCTCAGATGAAAGAGCACCCGTCCCAGCTCAAACGCTTCGAGCCGATGATCGAGCGCCCGCGCCCGCAGAAAGTAGAGAGGTTTCTGCGCAAAGCTCTGTCCATCCGGTCCACAGCCAAACGTCGCATAGATCTCCCGGTCGAGCGACTCCAGCAGTTCGTGTCTCTGGGCAGCGCTGGCCTCGGGGCCGTGCTCAGGCGGCGGGAGCAGACCGTGCGTTTGTAGCAGGAGAAACAACTCCTTCTGCCGGGCGGCGCGGCGGCGGAGCTGGCGGCGATGCAGTCGCGCCGTGCGTCGGTTCACGGCCTTGGACTGATCCTTGCCTTCTTGAATCTCCATGTCCGTGCCATCCACGCCAGGCTCAAAGATGCGTACGCCGGCTTTAAGCAGAGAGATAGGGGTTTCGTTTTCATCGATTTCGATCAGCGCCCAGCCTAACGATGCGGAACCGAGGTCAAGTCCAAGAACGTATCGAGGGGATTGTTGTGCCACAACAGACATAGCTTTCCTATCTTTCCGGGAAGAATTTCAAGATAACGTACAGATGGAGATTGTGCAATTGTTTGCAATGCTTTAGCCACAATAAATACACGAGTGCGTCCCAAATTGGCCGACTCGCGTATGTGTATGGAGAATTTATGTTGACAGGTGATTTTTCAAGGAGCAGAATTTCACTAGTGTACTTGAGCGGCGATTGCCCGGCTATTCTTAGTAAGCTTTCGTCGTAAGGCTCCGCTCACTGAGCGCCCTTTGAACGCCCCGGAGACGGGGCGTTCCTGTTTTTTCACATAGGTTTTTCCGTTTCGTTCGGGTCGGTCTTCGAATCGTTGAGAGGATCAGGTTGATGTGGTTCCGCATGGACTTAACTTCGATTCTGCAATTGCCAAACTGCCGGATGGAAGAACGCATCGGGCACACTAGACGGGTTGACGAATCGTGAAAAGCGCATCATCAGGATGCGCGCCGGCTTTGAGGATGGCAAAAAATACTCTCTCAGAGAGATAGGCCAGATCTTTCAGATGTTACCGGAACGTATCCGCCAGATCGAAGCTGTGACTCGGTGCAAGCTGCGTGTCTGTTGCGTTGCGCACAAATTCAGGAATTCAGAGAAGTCCTGGCATGAACGAGCATTGAGACTGCCCTGGGATCAGTCTCGGGTGGTCTTCTGCTCCAATCGCGTTCTGGTTATTGTTTGAACCGGACGACGATTCCTGTGCTGAAGCGGATGTTATTTTGAAAATCATTTTTGGCGTTGGGGAACTGGGTTCGCAGCCATTCGACCTGGAACACCCTTACCGCAAGGCGATGGTTCCATCTCCAGTCCATGCCGCCTCCGGTCTGCGTGGCCAGTGTGTTGAAGCTGGTGACGGATGGCCCGATGTGTTGCGGAAAGAGGCTGTTCACTCCAATGGCTTCGCCGATCAGTCCCTGGCCGAAGAGAACGATCCGGCCCGTTGGTACCCAGGTGAACCGCGGCCCGAACGTGACGGTGATCATCGTCAGCGGAATCCCGTTTCCCATGTCGGAGGCACGCAGTCCGGCAACGTTGCCCACGGCTCCTAACCCATGCCAGAGACTGCTGGAGAACTCAATCGCTCCTCCATGCTGCCAGAAGGTCGGCCCCCCCAGGGTGTTGTCGTGCTGCGCGCTATAGGTGATCGCCAGGTTGACCTCCTTCCACTGGCCGGCAACGTCCGTAGCGGCAGGCGGCGTCTGGGCCGGTGTCTTCGCCGCGATCAATGCCATCGCTCCATCCAGGAGCAGCGTGCGTAAGCGGATGCGCATCTTCATACTCCCTCTCTTTCCGTTACTGCACGATGAGCGTGACAGGGTTGGCGCTGCGAGTGATCGTGCCGCTGGTGGCGCTCAGAGTGATCTGGTAGCTTTTGGGCGCCTGTCCTAAGAAACCGCCTCCGCAGCCGGAGAGTCCAACGGCTGCGACTCCAGCGAAGGCAAGCCCGAACGCCAGCAGTAGAAGCATGTGGTTCCAGCTTCGTCTCAGCTTACGGCGGCTGCCGAGTCCAAACGCGAGCGGCAACAACAGTAGAGCCAGCATGGATACAGCACGTGCGCTGCGAGGCCACAGAGCTCTCGCCGCGCCCGTCGTGGGCGCCGTCTTAATCTGCAACGACAACGCCTGCGTACCTGCATTGGCGACCAGCGTCGAGGGCGTCAGCGTGTAGGTTGCGTCCGGTGGCAGTCCCGTGACCGTGAAGCTCACTGCTCCCGGATAGAGCGGCGCCACGGGCGAGATGGTATAGCTGAACGTAGCGGAACTGCCCGGAGCCACGGTCTGAGTCGTCTGGCCCGTGTTTACCAGGGTGAAGTCCAGAGTAGACATGCTCACCGTCAACGTGCCTGGAACAAAGGTCAATGCGTAGTTGATCGAGAACAGGCCACCGACGATTGCGACCGGATAAGCGCCCACCGGAGAGTTGGCCGTAGCCGTGGTCGTGAACGCTGCTACGCCGCGGATGGCCGTTGGGTAGGTATCGCCTGGAGCCAGAGCGCCCGTCGCCGTGACGGTGAAGGCAGGATTCCCCTGTCCGTATGCACGAGTGGCGTCGTTGACCGCGACCGTCAACGGCAGTGGAGACACCGCAACCGTCACCGGGTCGCTGACACTGGTGCCGAAGCTGGCATCGCCCAGGTAGATTGCCGTGATGGTGTTCGCGCCTGAGGGAAGATCGTTCAGCGTCAGCACCGCCGAGCTGTTCTCCTCCGGAACCGTACCGAGCACCTTGTCGCCGATGGTAAACACCACCAGACCTGTGCTTCCAGGCGATACTACCGCCGTCAGCGTGACCGTGTCGCCGTAGTTCGGCGTCGTTGTGCTTGTCGTGAGCGTCGTTGTTGAAGCGACGCTCACAATCGTCAGCGTTCCAGGAACGAAGGTCAGAACGTAGTTCACACTGCTCAGGCTGCAACTTGTACTGGCAGCGGTGCAGGGATTGCCGCTGCCATCGACGATATTGACGGGAAAGGCTGAACCTGCCGGAGAACTCAGCGTAGCGTTCACTGCGTATGCCGGAGTGCCGGTCACCGCCGTCGCGTAGGTATCGCCGCTGGCCAGCGCTCCGGTGACCACGTAGCTGAACTGCGGATTCGCCGTCGCGAACGCGCGCGACGAGTTCTGCACCGTCACCGTCAGCGGCTTCTTTGCCACTGTCACCGTCACCGGATTACTCGTGCTCGATGTATACGACGAATCGCCGTTGTAGACCGCCGTGATCGTATCCACTCCTACCGGCAGCGTGGATGTAGTCAGCGCGGCTGTGCCGTTCACTGCTGTTGCCACGCCCAGCAGCGTCGTGCCCGCATAGAAACTCACCGTGCCCGTAGCCGCATGAGGAGCGACTATCGCCGTCAGCATTACCGAATCGCCGTAAGCAGGAGTCGAGTTACTGGCCGTAAGCGCGACTGAAGTGTCCACGCCAATGGCGTCGGGAGTCACCGTCAGGGTTCCGTCCACAAAGCCCAGCAGGTAGTTCGTGCTGGTCAGGCCGGTGGTCGTAATCGGGAACGAGCCGGGCGTGGAGCCCGCCGTCGTGGTAAACACCGGAGTCCCGGTTACCGCAGCCTGATAAGAGTCGCCGTTGACCAGTTGGCCGGTGATGGCGTAGGGAAACGTTGCCGGGTTAGGCTCGCTGGCTCTGCGTGTAGCGTCGCCGATAACCACGATGAGCGCAGGAGTACCGTCCGGACCAGCGCGCGCGGTCACGGTCAACATCTGGGGAGCGCTGGTAGAGGCGCTGTAATCGAGGTCGCCGTTGTAGTGCGCTGTAATCTGGTAGATCCCCACCGGCAGCGCGATCTCCGGGAAGACGGCAACGCCCGTAGTCGAGTTTACGTTAGAAGTCCCTAGCAGCAGCATGCCTTCGGCGTAGAAGCTCACCGTACCGGTCGCTCCTACTGTGACCGTGGCCCGCATCTCGGGCGAGTCGCCGTACATCACCGTCGATGGGGTCACAGTCAGCGTCACCGAGCTGGCCGCCGCGGCCACTACCTGCGACAGCGTATCCGAGGTTGCTCCGTTGAAGTTACTGTCGCCCGAGTACACCGCTGTAATCGGATGCGTCTCCACTGCCAGTGTGCCGGGGGTGCAGGACGCCGCTGCTGCCGAGATCGTCACTGCGCCGCAGCCCGGAATCGTCACTCCGTCGTCCTGGAATTCGATGGTTCCGGTCGCGCCGTCCGGCACGGTCGCCGTGAAGGTTACAGACTCTCCGTAGGCCGATGGGTTCCGCGACGAAGACACGCTTACCGGAGCCGTTCCGTTCTGGCCCGGTGTTGCCATGTTGACCACCTGGTTCAACACCGCCGAGGTCGATCCGCTGTAGACCGCCGTAATCGGATGCGTTCCCGCCGTCAGCGCGCTGGGCGTGCAGGTTGCCGCCGCTGCCGAGATCGTCACTGTACCGCAGCCCGGAATCGTCACTCCGTTGTCACGGAAGTTAATGGTTCCGGTCGATCCGCTCGGCACCGACGCTGTAAACGTCACCGATTGACCGTATACCGACGGATTCAGGTTTGATGTCACCGCTACAGCCGGGCCAGTTCCTGTACCGGCGAGCGTGACCGTCAGCGCCGAAAGGCCGTCGTTGGCTATTACGGCCTGGCCCGTGACCGCTCCAGTCGCCAGCGGCATGAAGCTGAATCCGAGATTACATGCTGCAACAGAAGCTATCACCGCGCTTCCGCATTGGTTCGTGATTCCGGAGGCTGCCCACAGGAAGCTCACGCCATTTCCCAGCGGACTCGAAGTGATCACGGGATTGGTCGTGCCCACCGTAGCGCTCAGCGTCAGGTCTGCGGTACCGATGTTCTGCATCTCGATCGGCTTCGG
The DNA here is from genome assembly GCA_009781125.1 of Acidobacteriaceae bacterium. The sequence goes on from WQYS01000092.1 coordinate 5,000, forward strand.
ACTGTCCGTGCTGGTGTTGCCGTACACGGTCGAATTAAAGTTCAGCGCCGACTGGGAAACGTTTATCTTACGGATGCGGTTCTGGTAGTAGCCCCCAATAAAGATGTTACCGGTGCTGTCTATCTCCACGTTCACGGGAAGACTCAATACCGAACTGGTCGCCGGACAGTTATCATAGGGAACGGTTGTAACTCCCGGACACCCTGAGCCAAATCCCGCTGCCCTTGTGATGATGTTTGTCGTAGCATTCACTTTATAAATAGAGTTATCGTAGCTCGCTATATAGATATTCCCAGCGGGATCGGCTGCCACTCCGCTCGGAGACCACACCCGGACACTGGTTGCAGGACTTCCCATCACCGGATTAGCGCCTCCGGCTCCAGTGCCGTTGCCTGCTATCGTGGTGATGATTCCTGTCGCGGCGTCTACCTTGCGAATACGGTTATTGCTGGAATCCGCAATATAGAAGTTGCCTGCGGTGTCGAATGCCAACTGCGCCGGATTGTACAACGTTGCGTTAGTTGCCGGACAACCGTCGCCAATCCCATTGGTTGCCGTGGCGCAGGTTCCGCTTCCGCCTCCGGCAAATATGGTATTGACTCCGGTTACGGCATTAATCTTGTTGACGGTGTTGCTGCTTTGATTGGAATAATAAAGATTGCCTGCGCCGTCGACCTGAACGTCAAAGGGATAAAGCGGGTTTGCTACTGTTGTAATAATTCCTGTACCGGCATCTACCTTGCGGATACGCTGATTGTAGTTATCGGCAATATAGAGATTGCCCGCGCCGTCGATTACAACCCCATCGGGGTAAAATATCTGCGCGCTGACCGCTGGAATGCCATCTCCGTTGAAACCCGCCGTGCCCGTGCCTACGACCGTCGTAATGATTCCTGAAGTATCCACCTTGCGGACACGGTAATTGAAAGTATCCGCAACATAAGCATTGCCTGCACCGTCGAAGGTCAAGCCATAGGGACACTTCAACAGAGCGTTGGTTGCCGGGCCGCCATCGCCGCCGAAACTTCCTACGCATCCATGACTTGAATCCCCCATCACCGTGCCGCTGCCTGCAAACGTCGTGATAATTCCCGGCGTCAGCGCCGCCAGCGGTCCCATGCCTGCGCCTTGGATAAAGAGTGTGGCAATGGAAGCCTGACTGGCATCGCGTATCGCCACCGCGCCCAGACGCCGTCCAGGAGCCTGCGGCGCAAAGGTCACCTCTATCAGGCAATTCTCGCCTGCCGTGTACGCCGTGCTGATATTGCATTCCATCCCGCTCGGCAGCGATGTGTAGCCGGGGTCTGTGGATACAGAGGGCTGGAAGTCCATGTTTGCCGCGCCTAGCATGAGCACGTTGATACTGGCCGCTGTGCCGGACGCGGTAATCGATACCGTTTGCGTACAGGCAAGCCTCTCACCAACCGTTACCTGTCCAAAATCGCTTGCAATGCAACCGGCTACGTTGACAATTTGCGCTAACGGCTCGGAGGCCGCGCCGCTGAAATTTACAACGCCGGAGTAGACCGCCGTGATCGAATGCAGGCCGTTTGCAAGTGCCGTGGTTATGCAGACTGCGGTTGTGCCTGTGATGGCTGCCGTGCCGCAACCGGCGATGGTGACGCCGCTGTCCTGGAAGGTGATCGTCCCAGTCATTCCGTTCGAAACCGTTGCCGTAAGCGTCACCGCATGGCCAGTCACGGACGGATTCAACGAAGACGCCAGCGTGATCCCTGGTGTCTCCGCACTGTCCACCACCTGTGCGCCCGCTGACAAAGCGAGTAGTGCAGGCAAGACGGACGGCAAAAGCATGACTCTACATGACCTCAGAAACCGCCCAGTACAGCGCTTCAATGAGGAAGCAACAGGCGTCATGGCTGAATCCTCCATCAGTGAATTCACTGATCGCTACCACGAAGGGCCGGAGGAGATGCAGACGTGTCCCTGGAACCAATAAACCGCCGCGCAGGTAACGCTAACATGGATGAACATTCAAGAGCAAGATCGGCGGTTTTCGTGTGAGCGGTTCATGTACCGCTCGCCAAGGTACGTCTTCGGCGTCCATGTAGTGCCTCCACCAGTTCCGCCGCCGCCTGTCCTGCTAACGCACAAGCTTTGCCGCGCCCGGAGCAAGGCCTTTGCAGTCCTCACCTTTGAATACGCTGTCGAAGGTCATGTCCATGATGGTCGGCTGCGGATTCTTCCCGTCCGTCATCTCCATGTGCATGGTTCCCTGTGTCCTCTCCATGCTTACGAAGGTAAGCTGCATGTGGCCGGTGGAGGCCCCCTTTCCCGATTGGCAGACTACATCTGCTGACATGCCCGATGCGTCCTGCTGGAGGTTCTTGTACTGGCAGTCCTTGTTGTTCTTCTGCGCCTTGGTGTAACTGTCGCGCCATGTCTCCGGCGTCATGCAGACCTGAGACACGATGGTCTGCGGTCCCATGCCGGGAAGGTGCGCCATTACTTCGGGCGGAAGGTTCAGTTTAATCTTTGAAGTGGTTGTGATCTCCCACAGGCCCATCTTCATGGGCGGCGCAGAGATCGTCTGCGCGAAAACGAGGCTACAAAACGTGAGTACAGCGGTGGTGCAAATCAGTTTTTTCATGAGTTTCAAATCCTCTCTGGTGAGTCAATGTTGCCTATCCTGCTATTGAGATTTAACGGAATCGCCAACCTGCAGCTTACCCGCTCCGCTGAAACTTCCAACCGCAGAACCGGCATCGACGCTGGTAATCGTAAGCACTCCAACTGGATTTTCGATGGTACGCAGCGGCTGTCCTGTGGTCGGGTCTTTCACCACGCGAACGACATGGCCAACCTGGAGTTTGTCTCCAACCTTGACGCCAGACGAACTGCCTACGTTAATCACAACGCTGTCGAGAGCCTCAGCGTCCGCGATCTTTCCATTGACCACGACTGCGGCAGGAGGCGGGGCCGCGTTCGTGGGCAGACGGCCTGCGTTCGCATTCAAGGCTTGCGCCAGTGTCTTCACAGCTTTTGTCGTGGCCTCGCCGATAATCGTCTCTGCAAAGCCGCTGCTGCCCATGTCCATGCCGCCGCCGCCATACCCGCCGCCGCTGCCGCCTGCTCCGCTGAGCATGGCTCCGGAGCGCGACGATTCGCCTTTGCCGCTGGATGACACCAGAATCTCGGCGGTGTTTACATCGATCAGGCGCGCCGTAATCGCCACGATAGCCTTGGATTTCGCCACGCCCATATTGCCCAGTCCATAGCCGCCCAGCTTGCCTCCGAAGCCCCC
>WQYS01000093.1 GCA_009781125.1 Acidobacteriaceae bacterium
CATCCAGGCGAGTGAGCGCCCACTGCTGCGCCGGTAGCGTTGCGGGCGAGATCATCCATCCGAATAAAGCGGCGGCAATTACAAAAGCAAAGAAGGCACGGCGGAACATAAGAACTCCTTCGTGTTTTTATAGGGGATTCCTTGAGGCACGATCTGAGTGCCCCGTATCTGGCAGCCTTATCGCCAGATGCGGGCTATTCGCGCAGAGCGCGAACCGCTTTTGCTGCTACAGCCAATCAACACTACTACGATGCCAGACGTCAAAGGCACATTTTACCGCTGCCTAGAATTCACTCGGCCATAACCCACATCTGACGAAAAGCCGTCAGATGTGGGGCGCCCGGTCTTTGTGCTGATTCATAATTCCTCCAGAGCGAACACGCCGGTACGCCGCTATACTTTAGCTGTGCATCGTATCAGTTCCAAACTTCGGCTTTTGCTTGTCTTTCTGTTTCTTCCACTGTTGGGCGCGGCGCAGCAGGCGTCGGATGTTCCCGAGGACGGCGGCCATCTCGTGCTGGTTCTGCCGTTCGAGAACCGCTCGGGTCAGGCCCCTCTGGGCTGGATCGGCGACTCTTTTCCCGACACCCTGAACCAGCGCCTGAACTCGGCGGGCTTTCTGACCATCTCGCGCGACGACCGCCTTTATGCGCTCGATCATCTTGGCCTGCCGCTCGACTTCAAGCCCACGCGCGCCACCACCATCCGCATCGCGCAGACGCTTGGCGCCGACTTCGTCGTGGTGGGCAGCTTCAATGTGGTGAACGGACGTATCCAGGTCACGGCGCAGATACTCGATGTCGACCGGCTGCACATGTCCGAGCCTATCGACGACTCTGCCGAGATGGCGCGTCTGTTCGACGTTCAGAACGCTCTGGCCTGGACAATTGCCCGCCGTCTCGACCCAAAGTTTCATGTGGCGCAGCAGAGCTTTCTCTCCGCGTCCGGACAGATACCGCTCAGCGCTTTCGAAAACTATATACGCGGCATCACGGCGGCAGCGCCCGACGAGCGCATCAAGCGCCTCAAGGACGCCGTGCGCGAGGTGCCCGGCTATACCGCCGCTCTGCTCGCACTAGGCAAGGCGTTGTATGGACAGCGCCAGTTCGACGAGGCCGCCGCCACGCTCGCAAAGATTCCCGAGACCAGTCCGCTGGCGCTGGAGGCGCATTTCTACATTGGCCTTGCGCGATTCAACTCCGCCCGTTACGCCGATGCTGAGGCTGCGTTCGGCTTCATCGCCAACCGCTTGCCGCTGCCGGAGGTCATCAACAATCAGGCAGTCGCCGCCAGTCGTCAGGGGCATGATGCTTCGCCACTCTTCCAGCGCGTCGTGGCCGCCGACCCCAACGACGCCGACTATCACTTCAATCTTGCCGTCTCTTTGTTGCGGCGCGGCGATTTTGCCGGAGCCGGGCAAGAGATCGATGCCGCGCTCAAACTGCGCCCCGCTGACGCCGAGGCGGTGGAACTCAAGAGCCGTATCGCGGCCGGCCGCAAGCCTGCGAAGCCCTCTGTGAACGGCGCTGCGGATGGCGTTGACGATATCGTCGAGCGGATTCGCCGCACCTATTCGGAGGCGTCGTTCCGGCAGGCTGCCTTTGAGCTGGATCAGATGCGTGCGCTTCGCCTGGCTTCGCTGCCTCCGGCGGCTCAGGCCAGCGAGTACACGCAGGTTGGCCACGAGGCTCTGGCTCAGGGACTGGTGCTTGAAGCGGAGCAGCAGTTTCAACTGGCTCTTGCCGCCGATCCCAACTCGGCTGCTGCCCACGCGGGACTGGCCCAGGTGCGCGAGCAGAGCGGAGAACTCGCCGAGGCCCGCTCACAGGCTGAGGTGTCGATCCGGCTCCAGCCCAACGCGGCAGCCTACCTTGTGCTGGCGCGTATCGAACTGCACGCCAATAATAACGCTGCCTCCGCCGCAAACGTAAAGAAAGCGCTGGAGCTTGAACCCAGTAACTCCGCAGCGAAGGGTATGAAAGAAGCCCTTGCCGCACGAGGACAGAAACTGCCATGATCGATTTTCCCGTTACACGACTTGGGTGCCCCACTCATGCCGCAGCCTTATCGCGGCATGGGTGGGGTCTGAACTGGTTCGGACCCCACCCATGCGCGATAAAGCCGCGCATGAATGGGGCACCCAGATTCCTCTCAATTCTGGGCCTGTTGCTGCTGTTGATCCTGCTTCCTTCTGCATTGAAGGCTCAATCCTCTCAGCCGCTGGTGCTGAAGCTCACGTTGCACGATACGATTCAGCCCATCACGGCCAGCTATATTGACCGCGGCCTCGCTGAGGCTGCCCGCCGCCGCGCCTCGGCGGTCCTTATCTCGATGGGAACGCCCGGCGGACTGCTCGACTCCACGCGAAACATCGTTCAGGCGATTGAGAACTCGCCGGTTCCGGTCATTCTTTACGTCTCGCCTTCGGGCAGCCGCGCCGGAAGCGCGGGCTTCTTCCTGCTCGAATCCGCCGATGTCGCCGCCATGGCTCCCGGCACCAACGCCGGAGCTGCTCATCCCATCAACGCGAGTGGCACCAAGATGGACCCCGTGCTCGGCGAAAAGATCGAAAACGACACCGAAGCCTTTCTGCGCTCCTATGTCAGCCGCCGCAATCGCAACGTCGATGCAGCGGTGGATGCGGTTCGCAACTCGAAGTCCTACAGTGACACGGAAGCCCTCGGTCTGCACCTGATCGACCTGACCGCGCCCGACGACGCGGCCCTCCTGCAGGCGCTCGACGGGCGCAGCGTGCGCCGCTTCAACGGCAACACGGAGACGCTGCATCTGGCCAACGCCCGCATCGAGACGCTGGCTCCGTCCGTGCGCGAGCGGCTGCTGGGACGGCTTGCCAACCCCGATTTTGCCGTTCTGCTGCTGGTGCTCGGAGGCCTGCTCATCTACCTTGAGTTCAACGTTCCCGGCACCATCGTTCCCGGAGCTCTGGGCACGCTGCTGGTGCTGCTGGCCCTGTTCGGACTGAATCTGCTGCCCGTGCGACACACGGCGATTGCGCTGCTGATCGCCGCCGTGGTGCTGATCGTGCTGGAGGCCAAGTTTGCCAGCCACGGAGTTCTGGGCCTGGCGGGAATCATTGCCCTTGTCTTTGGTCTCGCAACTCTGGTGGACGCTCCCATTCCCGAGCTGCGCGTGCACACGGCGGTGGCTCTGGCCGCCGGACTCGGCTTTGGCGTAATCACCTTCATCCTGGCGTGGATCGCCGTGCGCGCGCGCCGGGGCAAGATACTGACCGGCCCGCAGGCCCTGGTCGGAGCCACAGCCGTAATCCGATCGCCACTGGCGCCGACGGGCCAGGTGGAGGTGCGCGGCGAGCTGTGGCAGGCCCGTTTTCGAGGGCCCGCGCCGCTGCCGGTCGGGGCCGAGGTCCGTATCAGTACGGTCGAGGGGCTGACTCTTATCGTCGAGCCTATGGAATCCTGAGCCGCGAAGGGCCCCGGCAGGGTAGACTTATAGGGAGTCTTTCGCTCAAGGGAGTTATAGCTGATGTTGTTTGTCTCTCGCCCGTTGTGTGTTCGGAGCCTGGCGTTGTGCCTGGCAGCCAGTCTCGCCACTCTCGTGGCCGCGCCGGTGGTGCAGGCGCAGTCCTCCAGCACCAACACGGCGCTTACGAAACAGCTTCAGCGCCTGGATATTGGCCTCAATGGAACCTACAATACCACCCGCACCGCCTCCGGCCTCAACGATCTGCAAGATCTTAGTGTTCCAGTTCAGCAGAAGACAAGCAGCACCACGGGCGCTCTGCTCCAGTTTCGTTACACCAGGTCTCCATGGATGGGCGGCGAATTCAACATCGGGTACGCGCGCAATACTCATAATTTCAGCAGCACGGAACAAACCGATTACCTTCCCCTTGGCGTGCAAACCAATGCTCTGAGCTTCATGCTTGGCTATATTGCTCACCCGCCGCACAAGATCGCAGGACTTCAGCCGTTCTTTGGCGGCGGCGGCGGCTTGATGTACTTCCATACCACCTCAGGAGGAGGCCAGGGGTTCCTGAAGCAGGGAGTAGGCGGTTATTACTACACGGCCGGAGTCGAAAGGGAGATCGTGCCTCATGTAGGGGTACGAGGCCAGTTCCGCCAGCTCTTTTACTACGCTCCTGACTTTTACCAGAGCTTCCTCACGATTCAGAAGAACACCAGCACCATGGAACCAGCCGTCGGCATTTACCTTCATTTCTAACGGAGAGAATTCATCGTGAAGCCCCGGCCCGTTCCGGGGCTTCTGCCGTTTGGGGTATTGCTGCATATTCTCTGATCTCTACTTTTCCAGTCATATTTTTCCGAATCGGCTGTAGAATCTAGCACAGAAAAAGTTTCCATTTTGAGGTTATTACCGAGCCATGCCTGACCTTTCGCCTGCTGTATTAATTCTGATTGCAATTTTTGTCCTGTATCTTCTCAGCTCCATCAAGATCCTCAAGGAGTACGAGCGCGGCGTGATCTTCCGCCTGGGCCGCGTGCGCGAGACGGCCAAAGGCCCCGGCATCATCCTGGTCTTCCGCCCGCTGGACCAGATCGTGCGCATCTCCCTGCGCCAGGAAGCCATGGAGATTCCCCCGCAGGACATCATCACCCGCGATAACGTCACCCTCAAGGTGAACGCCGTCATGACGCTGCGCGTGGTCGATCCCACCAAGGCCGTCATCGAGGTGGCCAACTACATCTACCAGACCTCGCAGTTTGCGCAGACCACGCTTCGCTCCGTGCTGGGCGAGGCCGAGCTGGACCAGATTCTCTCGCACCGCGACCAGCTCAACTCGCGCATTCAGACCATTATTGATGCGCACACGGCTCCGTTTGGGGTCAAGGTGGTCTCCGTCGAGGTCAAGCAGGTGGACCTGCCGGAGTCGATGACCCGCGCCATGGCCAAGCAGGCCGAGGCCGAGCGCGAGAAGCGCGCCAAGATGCTGCACGCCGAGGGCGAGGCCAACGCCGCCCAGAAGCTCGCCGATGCCGCCGCCGTGCTGGCCACGCAGCCCATCACGCTGCAACTGCGCTACCTGCAGACGCTGACCGAGATCGGCACCGAGAAGAATACGACCATCGTCTTCCCGCTGCCAATAGAGCTGATGAATCTGCTGAACAAACATCTCGGCCCGATGCCATCGGCCAGCGCAGAACAGGAAAAGAAGTAGCCCGTGAACACGCTATTCACCCGCGAGATCAAGGAAAGTCCGGACAGCGACCAGCACGAGGTTACCCTGAATGCTCCCCTGATTCTGGGTATCTTCTTCGCGCTGGCGCTGCTTTGCGGAGTCTTTTTTGCCGTTGGCTACACCTTCGGACACAGCCGCTCGCAGCCTGTGGCGGTGAATACGCAGGCTCCGGCTTCGTCGGATCAACCTGTGGATAAGCCGGATACAGGAGACCAGTCCGCAGACCAGGCCTCTGTCCCTGCCGAGCCTCCGGACGGCTCTGCTGCCGCAAGCAGCTCCTCCGCGGGACAGCCCGCAGCGCCTCCTGCTCACGCCAGCCCTGTGCCAGCGCGGCCCGCCGCGCCTGCGAACAGAACTCCCGCAGCTTTGCCGTCTGCTCCCGCAGGCCCCGTCTCCATGGTTCAGGTTGCCGCTCTCTCTCATGAGGATGACGCGATCTATCTTAGAACCGTGCTGGAGAAGCGCGGTTTTCACGTCGCCATCGTTCGCGCGCCGCAGGATAAGCTGCTTCGCGTGCAGGTCGGTCCGTTCACGAATCGCAAGGACGCTGAAGCGGCTCGCCAAAAGCTCATCAGCCAGGGCTATAGCCCGATCCTGAAATAATCAGGCGCTGCCTTTAATCTTTGGGGTCGTCATCCTGAACGAAGTGAAGGACCCCCGTATTTCGTGCGGCACAATTTCCAGGTAAAGGCTACCAATAAAAGTCATCGCCGCTACATACAAAATGCGGGGGTTCTTCGGTCGCCGCGGCGACCTCAGAATGACATCAAAAAGTTTGATGGACAGGTTCTGATGTTAACCAAATGGCATTTTGTTGGGACTACTCTTCGCTTCCGTTGCCAGGCTCCAGCGGCTTCATCTTTTCCGGCAGAGCGTCGGCGATCTCGCCGCGAACCGCTTGTAGCAGGGCCTCGCGCGATCGAAACTGCGCCGGATCGACTGGGGGAAGAAACTCGACCCGCGCCACGGACGGAGTGATACGCCAGCTTCCTTTCTGCATCATCGACTCGGTTCCGGAGACGGCAATGGGAACGACCAGCGCCTTCGTCTCCATGGCCAGATAAAACGGCCCTTTCTTGAAGGTGGAGAGCCGCCCGTCCGGCGAGCGGGTTCCCTCGGGAAAGACCATGATGTCGAGTCCCGAGCGCAGAGCCGCGGCTGCGGCGGCCACGCTGGCCTCTGCTGCGTCGCGCTGGCCTCCGCGCTCGACGGGAACGAACTGCCCCATCTTCATGGCCCGTCCCAGCAGCGGAATGCTCATGAGCTGCTTCTTCAGCAGTACAGAGCACCGGCCCGGCAGCAGAGGAAGCACGACCGGCGGGTCCAGGTTCGACACGTGATTGCACATGAAGATGCAGCGCCGTTCGGCAGGAAGGTTCTCCCGGCCCCCGATCTCGATCCTGATGCCCGCGAAGCGCAGGCCGGCGTTGGCGATCCACATGGCCACGCGGTACAGCAGGTCGATGTCGTTTACCAGGAACGTATAAGGAATCCCCACGATGCCCGCCGGAATGCCGAGCGCCGTGTATACGAAAAGGGCTTTCAGAGTTGCAAACATGTAAGTTGCAGGATATCGCAGGAGTCCGGCTTTCCGTGCATCTGTCCGAAACTCTCTGCTGTCAATCAGATGCGAAAAATCCACAGAAAAATCTTCGCGCATGAGCACGCGGCTGCAAAAATCTGCATCCTACTACCCATGACAGAAATGTCGTAAATGAATGCAGACGTAGAGATAGTGTTTCAAACGAGCAGGTTGAATCCATTTGCATAGATGTTGCCGTTCCCTCCAGGAGGATTCATGAAATCCGCGCTAAAGGCTTCGGTCGCTGCGGTCGTGCTTGTGCTCGGGACCGCTGCGGCAACGGCAGATACGATTCAACTCGGAAGCTATGAGACCGGTGGCGCCAGCCTTGGGAATGCGAACACGGCGGTTGCTTTTGTGGGATCGTCAACTGCCACCTTCGCGCTCGATCCTGACGGCGTATGGGCCGCTCCGGGAGCGAACTCCGAGTGGGTCTCCAATAATGCAGGGTCCGGTCCCGGCGGGAGTGTCGTCGAGGCATCCGGAATATATTCCTATACCACTTCATTCACAACGCAGCCTGGAAACGCTTATACGGGCTCTATATCTATCCTTGCCGATGACACTACGGACGTCCTGTTCAACGGTATAACGATCGAGCCGGAAGGCCCGCTTGGCAGTGATGCCAAGTGCGCCGACGCCGCTCCTAACTGCCGGACACCCACACTCATCATCCTTCCTTCGGGAGATTTTGTGTCCGGCGTTAACACGCTGCAATTCGACTTGCAGCAAACCATAGCCTCTACGGGGCTGGATTTCTACGGGGCTGTGAATTCAGCCGCAGTGCCTGAGCCGGAATCCCTGCTGCTTCTCAGCACGGGTCTGTTCTCTGCAGCCGGATTTCTGCGCAGAAAACTGCTCTAGCCCTCCCCAACGGACTGCAAGTTAAATCAACCCTATATATTCTTCATAGTCTGTGTTGTGAATGAAATATAAAAGCAGAAAAGCGCTCCGCGAGGGGCGCTTTTCTGCTTGTTGTGTCCGATGCAGATACAACGGCCTCAATCCGCGGCGTTAAAATGGACATAGAACAGAATCCAAAAGGTGAACCCGAGAAATCTGGGTGCCCTGTATCCATCAGTTTCATTGCCAGATGCGGGAGGGATGCGTGTATCGCCACTCGATCGTCGCCGCGGCGACCAAAAAACGCCAGATACGGGGCACCCAAACCACTCTTGGCGATGGACACGAAAGGGACGTGATGTTGAGTTTGACCTCCTGCCGCTTTGCGGTTGTGGCTGTAATTTGTTTGGTGGGATTGAGTATTTCCGGCAAGGCGTCCTTTGCTCAGGAGCAAGGGGCGAAGGTGCAGGTGGCAAGCCCTGAGAACGCGGCCAGCATAAGTCTGTCTTCGCGGCGTCCCCGGATCGGATTGGCGCTGGAGGGCGGCGGCGCGCTGGGTTTTGCGCACATCGGCGTGCTGGAGTGGCTGGAAGCCAACCACATCCCCGTCGATGATCTCTCGGGGACAAGCATGGGCGGACTGGTCGGCGGACTCTA
>WQYS01000094.1 GCA_009781125.1 Acidobacteriaceae bacterium
CTGCTGCGCCATGTCCTCCAGGGACATCACGCCACGGTCGTAATACACCTTGACCGCGTCCCCGAGCAGCGTTCCCATTCCATCGAGCAGGCTTACGGTATGGAACGGTACAACGCTTGCGCTTCCGCCGCCCGTCGCAGCTCCGGGATACGCATTCGGACCAACCACCAGCACCGACTTCACGCGCGATCTGTCAAGCGGAAGAAGACCGCCCTCGTTCTTCAGCAGAACCATGCTCGCTCGCGCGCTCCGCAGCGCCAGATCATTGTTCTTTGTGTCGTAGAGCGAAATCGAATCGTCTCTCTGCTCGCGATCCAGCCAGCCGAAACGGGCCGCCGTCAGCAGCAGTCTCCGCACCTTCTCGTCGATGACCGATTCAGGAACCTGCCCACTCTTCACGGCGGGCAGCAGATTCTTCTGATTCATAAATCTGCCGTTCGGCATCTCGATGTCCAGGCCGCCGTTGGCAGCGGCCACGCCGTCGTAGGTCGCATCCCAGTCCGACATCATGACGCCGCCGAAGCCCCACTCGTTGCGCGCAATATCGGTGTTGAACCTGCCGTTTTGCGTCATGTGCAGGCCGTTGGTCAGGTTGTAGGCGTCCATGATGGCTCCCACGTGAGCCTGCCGCACCGCCGCCTCGAATGCCGGCAGATAAATCTCCCGCAGCGCGCGCTCGTCGATCACGGAGTCTACACCGTGGCGCAGATACTCCGAGTTATTGCCCAGGAAGTGCTTCACCGTGGCGCTCACGTCCTGCGTCTGCATTCCTTCGATGTAGTTCGCGGTCACAGCCGCCGACAGGAAGGGATCTTCGCCAAAGTACTCAAAGTTTCTGCCGTTGAGGGGCGAGCGGTAGATGTTCACTCCCGGCCCCAGCATGTAGTGGACGCCGCGCGCGCGCGCATCGCGTCCGATGCCGGCCCCGATCTCGCGGGCCAGATCGCGGTCCCAGCTTGCCGCCAGGCCAATGCCCGCGGCGTAGGTCGTCGAGGGATGGCCTTCGTTGCTCCTGGTTCCAACCGGACCGTCCGACATCTCGAAGGCCGGCAAGCCCAGCCGCGGCATCGCTCTGACAGCAAATCCCGTGCCGCCGATGTAGTCGATCTTCTCTTCCAGGGTCATCTTGGCAATGATCGCGTCCACACGCGCCCGCATCGCGGCAGACTCCACCTGCGGAGCCTGCGCCAGCGCAAGCCCGCACCCCAGCAAGACCGCCATGCACACTACAACTACAATTCGTTGAAAACTAAAGGATCTGTAACCCATTTCGTGTCAAACTTCTCCTTGCTGCTGCGCAGTAAATTCCGCGGGCGAAACGCTCCGCCACGGCAAATCCATGTGTCGCGGATCAGTCTACGATATCATCTCCGGGCCGCCGCTGCATTGTATGATCGAACTGATTGAAACAGGAGGCCTTTTGGGACGAATCCTCGGGCAAGCCGCCGTGTGGCTGCTTGCCTTCTGCGCCGCAATCTACGCTCTGGACTGGGCCGTCTGGCAAGTGCGCATGCTGACTCCGGGCGGCGGAACCGAGGTAATCCCGGTAAGCCGAATGGTGGTGGCTCCGCTGAAAGGCGGCAGGGAGGAATACTACCCGGACGGACGAATCGATGTGCGTTGCAGCGTGTCCCTGCTGCCGCAGGGAATCCCGCAACCCGCAAGCCAGCCCTGCTGGTGGGTCCGGCGGCATCCGGTCCTGTTCGAGCGCTGATCTTCAGTCAGTCCAGCTTGACATTTTCGTATATACGATTAGTATATACACGTGCAATTCGAGTGGGATGAACGCAAGAACCTGCTGAACCAGAGAAAGCACGGCTGAGTCTCATTCGAGATGGCGCAGGCAGTTTTCGAGGATGAGCGCTGTCTCATCGAGCCGGATCATGCCGACGCAACCGGCGAGCAGCGATGGCACGCGATTGGAGCTGTGTCCATAGAACCGCGTCAAACGGTACTGCTGGCCGTTCACGTATACAGGGAGAATATATATGGCGAAGAAATCATCCGCATCATCTCAGCGCGTAAGGTGGAAAAGGACGAGTTCAGAAGATATCAAGAACAGGCAGTGGACTGAAAAAGAACTTGGCGTGCTGCGCCGTATTGCTGACGAGCAGGCCGCGGGAGATTTTTCCGGCATTGACTACAGCGACATTCCGCCTCTCACGGACGAACAGTGGTCCAAGGCAATCCGGTTTCGCGACCGCAAGAAGGTGCCGGTGAGTGTTCGGCTGGACCCGCAGGTGCTTGCATGGCTTAAATCGAAGGGCGCGGGTCATCTGACGCGGATTAACGATATCCTTATGAATCTTATGGAAGCGGAAAAAAAGAGGGCCGCATAAAAATATGGCACGTATAACAACGGAGGCGCCGAGCCTCCGCAACTATAATTTTCTACTACTTTCGGTGGCCGGTCTCGGAGGCCTGCTCTACGGCGTCGATGTCGGAATCATTGGCGGCGCTTTGCCCTATCTGGAGGCGACCTCGCATCTGTCTGCCGAGCAGCTCTCGGCGATTGTCGCTGCCGTGTTGCTGGGCAGTATCTTCTCGACGATCTTTGCCGGCCTGCTCGCCGACTGGATCGGCCGCAAGCCGGTGATGATTCTCAGCGGCATCGTCTTTGTCATCAGCATTCCGCTGATCGCGCTCTCGCAGAGTTATGGTTCTTTGCTCTTTGGACGCCTGCTGCAAGGCGCCAGCGGCGGATTCGTCGGCGTGGTGGTTCCGCTCTACCTGGCCGAGTGTCTTATCTCCAGACACCGGGGCAGGGGCACGGCAATGTTTCAGTGGCTGCTGACGCTCGGCATCGTGGCCGCCGCGCTTATCGGAATGTACTACAGTTATCACGTAAAGGCAGTCGCCGCGGTCAGTGATGCGGCAACCGTCTTCCGCGTAAAAGAGCAGGCCTGGCGGCATATCTTCTGGGTCTCGCTGCCGCCCGGCATCCTGTTTACGCTTGGAGCCTTTTTTGTCTCCGAGTCTCCCCGGTGGCTCTTCCGCCGCGGCAAGCGGGAGTCGGCTATGACTGCGCTGCTGCGCTCGCGCGCGCCCGAGGCGGCCCAACTCGAATTCTCTGAGATGGCTGAGATTGCCGCCAGGCAGAGCTCCGCAAAGAAACTCGCCGATTCCCTGCTGCGGCGCAAGTACGTGGTTCCTTTCCTGCTGGCCTGCGTCATTCTGTTCTGCAATACAGCGACGGGCATCAACTCGATCATCGGCTTCAACACCAACATCCTGCTGCAAAGCGGACTCTCTGACCTGGGCGCGCACTGGGGTTACGTTCTCTTTACCGCGGTGAACTTCCTGGCCACCATCGTCGGCATGATGCTGGTCGACCGCAAGGGACGCCGCTTTCTGCTGACGCTTGGCACCAGCGGCATCGTGGTATCGCTGATCGCAGTTGCGGCGCTGTTCTGGCAGACGGAGCGCTCCAACATTGAAGCCCGCGATGCCGTGCAGTCTATGGTGGAGCAGCCAGGACATGGCCTTACGCTCATCTACGACAAGACCGTGGCCGCCAGACTGCTCGCGGCCAGCGGCTATCAGGACGATGGCTCGCTCGCGCCGCACTCCTCGCTGGCGATTATCTATTCCTTCGGAGGCTTTACCGGAGCCACGACCTTTGTCCGCTCCGACGACCTCTCGTCGCCCATTCATATCGACCGCGCAAGCAGTCTGCCGTCAGGCAGGATCGAGGCCTGGTTCAAGAATCCGTTTGCCGATCTGAACGCCGCGCGCTCGGCTCCGTTGAAGATCGAACGCGCACGCATTGGCCGCATTCCTACGCTAAGGCATGGAATGATCGTTACCCTGGCGCTGTTCGCCTTCGTTGCGTTCTTCGCGGTCGGACCCGGCGTCTGCGTGTGGCTGGCGCTCTCGGAGCTGATGCCTACGCGCATCCGTTCGGTGGGCATGAGCATTGCGCTGGTCATCAATCAGGCGGTGTCTACGACGCTGGCGGTGGTGTTCCTGCCGATTGTCAGCAAGTACGGCTACTCGTCAATCTTTCTGCTGTTTGCGGGCTTTACGGTCATCTATCTGGTCACCGCGGCGTTCTTCCTGCCCGAGACCAAAGGCAAGACTCTGGAAGAGATGGAGAACTACTTCGAGCACCGCAAGGCTCCGCTGAATGCGCCTGCAGGCAGATGATGTTTTCATCGTGACCAGCCATTACAGGCGGCCAAAGTGAAAGCGGTAGACGGTGCCGAAAGTTAACGCCTTGGGCCTGAGCGACTGGTTGGCTCCGAACCCCCAATACTCGGCCCGGTACTCGACGCGCGCGGCAAACTGCCGTGTGATGTCGTAGTCGAGTCCGACGCCAGGAGAAAAGATAAAGGAGTCGTTCGAGGTCTCGGGCTTACCCTGCCGGTTGAGGTTTACGAAGTTGAAGTCCAGCGTGCCCTTGCCGAACTGGTAATCGACAAAGGGGCGGAACTTGCCAAAGGCATGTTCCAGGCGAACGCCGCCGCCCCAGGAGGACATGTCCACATCGGCACCCTGGGCAAATCTTCCGCGCAGCTCAATCACTGGCGTGAGGAACCAGTTGCGGAAGAACTGCGAGTAGTCCAGGCCGAAGGTGGCTCCATTGTTATCGGCGGGGCCGATGTTGGGCCAGAATCTTGTATAGCCCGCGTAGACGGATACCTCCGCCTCTTTTCTGGCGGTGTGAGTAGACTTCGCGGGCTGCTCGAACTGCGCGTGAACCAGCGGCGGCGCTGAAAGCAAAGAGGCTGCAAGAAGAGAGGGAAAAAGAAACCCTGAAAAAAAGCCATGCTGTTTGCGCATTCAGTCATCCTCAATGCGTACAGCAAGTTGGATGCTGCTCTGCACCAGCGGGTGCCCGCCGTAAGGACGGTTTTATCGCCGTGCGGGTTCCGCGTGCGCTTGGCGCTCAGTCCTCCAGCCGGAAGCTGAACTCTTCGATCACCGGGTTGGTCAGCACATCTTTGGTAATGCGCTGCACCTCCGCCTCGGCTGTGGCGCGGTCCATGGCCGGATCCAGGGTCAGGACAAAATACTTTCCCTGACGGACATCGCTTACGCCCTGGTACTGCATCCGCCGCAATGCATCGACGATGGTCTGCCCTTGAGCATCCAGCACGGTGCGCTTCAGTGTGACATAGACATGAGCCTTCATTCTGAACGATTATAGACGTTGTGTGAAATTTTGTATTAAGTTATCCGGTCTGAAGAGAGAAGAGAATCCTGACGATATGCTGAATTATCTTGAACTCCCCGTGGGCGACGGCTCGCCCGAAGTGGTGAATGTAGTCATCGAGATTCCCTTCGAGGGAAACAACAAATACGAGTACGACAAAAAGCTGCACGTCTTCCGCCTGGACCGAAACCTATACTCTCCGGTGCATTTTCCAGGTGACTACGGTTTCATTCCCAGCACGCTCGGCGACGATGGCGATCCGCTGGACACGCTGGTGCTGGTCGATACGCCCAGCTTTCCCGGCTGCGTAATGGAGGTCCGCCCCATCGGCATGTTAGAGATGAAGGACCAGGGCGTCGGCGACGAGAAGATTCTAAGCGTAGGCAAGAACAATCCACGCTACAAGGATGTGTGGAACTATTCGGAGATTTATCCGCACATGCTGCGTGAGATCACGCATTTCTTTTCGATCTACAAGGACCTGGAGGGCAAGCGGGTCGAGGTGAAGGGGTGGCGCGACGCCTCGGTTGCCCGCGCCAAGATCATGGAAGCGCGCCAGCGTTATCTCGAAACCCAGCCCCGCCAGCCGCTGGCTGAACTGGCGCAGAGGTAAGGCGGCCCGCAAGAGCAAGCAGGGTCTGACAATCTTTAATTGACTCATTGCCGCAGACCGGAACTATATTGCCCGGTTCACGTTATAATGGAGGTTGGTCGCAAGCAGGACGGAGAGTTGGCCGAGAGGCTGAAGGCGGCGGTTTGCTAAACCGTTATAGGGGCCTAAACCTCTATCGAGGGTTCGAATCCCTCACTCTCCGCCAGTGACCCTTCCAAGGGCGTCCAAAGAAATCCAGGAAAGATCATAAAACCCGCGAAAAACGCGGGTTTTATTGTTTTTACCGTCCACGAACACCCAGCGAAAAACATGCATAACGAGATTGTGGACATGGCCGACCTGTTGCGCCGACGCCTTTCCATGCGGATCACGCAGGTAATATAGAGAGATGCCGGTTAATCTCCCGATCAGCTTGCCCGCCGTGGAAACCTTCCGGGCAGAAAATGTTTTTGTCATGACGGAACAGCGGGCAAGCACCCAGGATATCCGTCCGCTCGAAATCGGGATCGTCAACCTGATGCCCACCAAGATTGCCACCGAGACCCAGCTCTTGCGCCTGCTGTCCAACTCTCCGCTGCAAATCGAGGTGACGCTGGTGCAGATGTGCGACCATGTATCAAGAAACACCTCCAAGGACCATCTGGACGCTTTTTACAACACCTTCGAGCACATCCGGGACAAGCGCTTCGACGGCCTCATCATTACCGGCGCGCCGGTAGAGACCCTGCCCTTCAACAAGGTCGATTACTGGGACGAGCTCGGCGCCGTGATGGAGTGGTCCAAGACAAATGTCTACAGCACCATGCACCTTTGCTGGGGAGCGCAGGCCGGGCTTTTTTATCACTACGGAATTGACAAGCACAAGCTCGGCGAAAAAATCTCGGGAGTGTTTCCGCATCGAGTACTGGCTCCCCTGTGTCCCCTGATGCGCGGCTTTGACGATATGTTTTTCGCCCCGCATTCGCGCTATACCGGCAATCATGAGAAAGATATTGTGGCTGCGGGCTTGTCGGTGCTGGCAAAATCCCGCGAGTCGGGAGTTTATATCGCCGCCAGCGCGGATCTGCGGCAGGTATTCGTCACAGGGCACTCCGAGTACGACAAGATGACGCTGGACACCGAATATCGCCGCGACATTCACAAGGGGCTTGCCATCAAGCCGCCGAAAAACTATTACGAGAACGACGACCCGGCCAAGCGCCCGGTCATGCGCTGGCGCAGCCACGCTTACCTGTTGTTTGCAAACTGGTTGAATTATTGTGTCTATCAGGAGACGCCGTACAATCTGGCGTCGCTACCGCAGCCACCTGCATCTGGGTTTCGTCCGCAACAGAGCGGCGGGTGAGTAAAGTCACCGCGAAACCGGCACGGCGGCCATAGTCTATGTAAGATGAGGTGAATAGTCACTTCCCCAAAAATAAGGAGCCTTATTGTGAGTGCCCATCAGTACAAGTTTGAAACCTTGCAGGTTCATGCAGGCCAGGAAAATCCGGACCCCGCCACCGACGCCAGAGCTGTACCCATCTACCAGACGACCTCCTTTGTGTTCAAAGACTCCGCGCAGGCTGCCGGGCGGTTCGCGCTGGCCGAGCCGGGCAACATCTACACCCGTCTGATGAACCCCACCACCGACGTATTCGAGCAGCGCATCGCCGCCCTAGAGGGCGGACAAGCCGCTCTGGCAACCGCGTCCGGCGCGGCGGCCGTCGCCTATGCAGTTCAGAACATCGCGCGCCAGGGCGACCATATTCTCTCCGACAAGGCCATCTACGGCGGAACCTATAATCTCTTCGCCAACGCGCTTCCGGAGTTCGGCATCGAGACCACGTTCGTGGACGGTGGATGCGCGGTCAACTTTGAGAAGAATATAAAGCCCAATACCAAAGCGATCTTCGTCGAGAGCATCGGCAATCCCAACTCGACCATCGTGGATCTGGATACCATCGCCGCGATTGCGCACAAGCACGGCATACCGCTGATTGTTGACAACACCTTTGCCACGCCATACCTGCTGCGTCCGATTGAGCATGGCGCGGATATCGTCGTGCATTCGGCGACCAAGTTCATCGGCGGCCACGGCACTACACTGGGAGGCGTGATCGTCGATGGCGGCAACTTCGACTGGGCGCAGAATGATAAATTCCCCGGCCTGTCGCAGCCGAATCCCAGCTATCACGGGGCAGTATTCACTGAGGTCGCGGGCAAGCTGGCATTCATCATCAAGGCCCGCACCACGCTTATGCGCGATACCGGCGCGGCCTTGAGC
Organism: Acidobacteriaceae bacterium; assembly: GCA_009781125.1. The sequence goes on from WQYS01000094.1 coordinate 8,035, forward strand.
CCGTTCCACTCCTTCCTGTTTCTGCAAGGGTTGGAGACGCTGTCGCTGCGCGTGGAACGGCACGTGGCCAATGCTCTGAGAGTTGTGGACTACCTGGCGGCGCA
>WQYS01000095.1 GCA_009781125.1 Acidobacteriaceae bacterium
CCACGGGAGTGCTGGTGCTGGCCGCAAACGTCTGGTCGCCGTCGTAGGTTGCCGTCAGATTGTGTGCTCCGGCAGGGATGCTCGACGATGTGCAGGTGGCCACGCCGTTGATGACATTCGCCGTGCACAGCAGCGTCGGCCCGTCGTAGAGGTTCACCGAGCCAGTCCATCCGGCGGGAAGCTCCGGCACTGTCGCCGTGAGCGTCACGGGCTGGCCGTAGACCGACGGGTTCGGCGACACCGTCAACTGAGTCGTCGTCGGGGTACTGGTCACGCTGAGCTGTCCAGGCTCAAAGCCTATAAGGTAGTCCGCGGTCGATATGCCGGAGAGCGTCACTGGATACACGCCTACCGCAGTGGAATCAGGCGGCGTGACCGTGAATACCGGCGTGCCTGTAATCGTGATTGACGTGGCCGTATCGCCGTTGAAGAAGCTCGCGCCCGGAGCCAGCGCCAGAGTGAAGCCAGCGGCAGGATAGACCGTTGAATCCAGAGCGGTCGTCAGCCGTCCGCCCGGCTTGGGAATCGCTATCAGCGCGGGACAGACGTTCTCGGGCTGAATCGGCGTGGTGCACTCGCTGGCGGGCAGGCTGTACGGGTTCACCGTCACCGTCACCGTGTTGCTCGCGGTCTCAGGAACGGTGCTGCTGCCGATGTATTGCGCAAGGATGGTGTGCGCTCCGCTTCCGACGTGCAGCGCGGTTGTGGCAAGCGTCGCCGTGCCCGAGCCGTCCGAAGCTATGTTTACCGTGCCCAGTAGCGTGCCCGTGCAGACTCCGGCTGCGCAGGCGCCGCCGTCGTAGAAGCTCACCGTGCCCAGATCACCCGGCGGCGGAACCGGCGTAATCGCGTCCACCAGCGTTACCGCATCGCCGTAGCTCACGGTCGCGGAGGCTCCGCCGTTTACCGTCAGCAGCGATGAGGAGGCGGTCGCGGGCGTAACTGTAAGGTCCGTGAAGTCGGCGGGCGTAGCGCTGTCCGACTCCGCCGTGGCCGAGAAGGTGCCCAGCCCCGGAGCCTTGGCGTACACCGTCGGCATGGTGCCGTCGGTGCCGCTCGTTAGCGAGAGCGTGGCCGTGAACGGACCCGTCGGCGAGGTGGAGAAGAGCAGGCCGTCCGTGCTGCTGAGGTCTACCGGAGCGTTCGGAACTGGATTGCCAAGAGCGTCCTCGACCGTGGCATTGAGCACGAAGGGGTTCGGAAACTCGACCGACTGCGGTGAACTGGCAGCGGTGGGAACAACCGCCGTTGCCGGGCCGGAGATGATCTGCGTCAAGGTGCCAACCGAGGATTCATAGGAAAGGTCTCCCTCATAGTAGGCATTGATGTTGTGCGAACCGGCAGCCAGGGGGCCGGTGGTCGCAACACTGGTCACCGAGAGCGTCGCCGTGGCCGCACCCGTCGCCGGGTCGGGCGTCCCCAGCGTGCCGGTGCCGAGCAGGTTGGTTCCAGTGCAGGGACCGTCGCAGAACTGCACCCCTCCGGTGGGCAGCGTGCTGCCTTCTAACGGAGCGAACGCAGGGGTCACGGTTGCCGTGAAGACTACGGTGCCGCTCACATTCTGCGGGTTCACGTCCGAGGTTACGGTGGTTGTCGTCGGTATCGGCGCTACAAGGAACTGCTGGGTAGCGACCAGTCCCAGGTGCGGGCCGGAGGCGAACTCGTCCATACGTGCCTCGTCTCCATATGCGGCATAGATATGCAGGTAATGCACGCCCGCCCGCAGAGGAGCCGCCGCCGGTGATCCGGGAGACAGATCGGCCTCAAAGGTCACCGTAGTAGTCCCTGGCCCGGCCGTCGGCGTCGTTGCCGCGCGCATTGCCGTAAGCGCGTCCACGTTGTAGTAAATGGCCGTTGGCAGAGGGTCTGTCCCGCTGTTGTAGCCGGGCACGGATAGTCCAGTGTAGTCGCTGGTGACAGAGACGCTGAAGGGCGGGAACTGGTTCCTCGTCGTATAGATGGCGTTGCCGGTTCCGGGACCGGAGACGCTGGGGCCGGAGACATATAAAGTATCTTTTGTATCATCTCCTGCGCTCGTCACCTTCAGCGGTACTGCCTGATTGATTCGCAGGTCAACCACGGAGACGGTGTTATCGCCAATGTTTGAAACAATGAGATACTGCCCGTCGGGAGTTATGTTGCAGTTGCTCGGCGTAGTGCTGGCAGTCCCGCCGGAACCCACCAGAAAGAAGCCGCCCGGCGTGGCGTCCGGCGAAAGCGAGCCGTTGCCCGGAGGGGACTGACCTGTCATCGCATCGATCAGATAGATGCGTCCTGCTGTCGCCGAACCGCTGGGCACGTAGACCGTGTGCGAGATCGGTTCGTCGCAGGGAGACCCTGCCGTTGTCGCAGCCGCGGGAAGAATGGTCAGCGCAGGCGCTGCGGGCGTAGAGATACGGGTATTGTCGCTCTCTCTGATAGCGGAGACGAGGCGGGCCGCGCGCTGCAAGGCATAGGCATATCCGCTGGGGTCAAAGACTATGAATGTCCATGGCTGAGCGGTTGTTCCTAACAGAGGAATGGAGATTGGATTCTGATACGGCGGCGTGGCCGTGGGATCGACAATGCCGATCTGGTTTGTATTGCCGGAGCCTACATAAATCTTGTGCGTGTAAGGACTGACCTGCACCCGGTTCGGCTGCGTGAGCGCAGCGGGAAGGGGGACGGTCGTGATAAAGCCCAGATTGCCGTCGAGCACCCGCAGGGTGCCGGTAGAGGCAGGATACTCGGCGACGTAGACCCTGTCGTAGGCGGTGTCAACGCCAAAGGCGTTGCTGGCGTTCGTGCCCAACGGAATGGGCGTACCAGCAACGCCGCTCTTGATGACTACCAGTTGAGAGGCTCCGGCGGCGTTCTTGAGCAGGGCGAAGACGGAGTCGGTCACAGGGTTTACCTCCATACCCGCAACGTACTGCGTTGGAGGCGCGGGGAAGATCGTTCCGCCGTAGGTGTCGTTCGAGGTGTTGATATAGGCGACTCCACCCTGTCCCGGAGTATTGGCGCCGCAGGTGACGCGGAAGTACGCCTTGTTCGCCGCCGGACTGAGGCGGAGACTGGTCGGATTGCAGCCAGCACCATAGTTCGACAGTGCTATCTGAAGCCTCGTGATGGGCCCGCCCGGGGCCGTAGGCATCGTAATCATGTCAACGGCTGGATTCGTGTTGCTTTCCACATAGGCTTTGGTCACGCCATTGACGGTGACGAACGTGGTCTGCGGACTGTAAGGCTCAACCACTGGGCCAGCAGATACGGCTATCGGAGAGCCGCTTACATTCACGAACCGGAAGCCGCGTATGAGGCTTACCGTGTTGCTGGTCGCGTTGGTAACAAAGACCGTGTTGGCCGCAGGATTCAGCACAGCGTTGAGAGGGCCGACCTGCCCCGGCGACAGCGTGACGACTCCCACGGTGCCGGTCTGGTTGTACACGTAGACGTTGTTGTCTGATCCTTCGAAATACACCTGGCCTGTCTGCGAATTGACTGTCGGACGATGTCCCGGAACTCCGAGCGGCGTCGCTGTGGTTCCATCGAATCGAATCGCGCCGGCTGCATTGTCCGTAAAAACCATTCCTGTGACCGGGTCCACGGCGATGCCGGTGCTGCCGGTAAGAGAAACAGCGAACGATGTGGCAGAGTGGTCCGCGCCGTTGATGATCGTTAGCAGCCCGGTAACGCCGGTGTTTTGAACATAAACCGTGTTTGTGACCGGATTGATGTCGAGGTTTTGGGGAGCGTCCAGTCCGCTGGTTCCGCCGGAGATCGTAGTGATAAGGGCAACGGTGGGCGAGCTGGCGGTCGCGCCCGAGAACACCGAAACCGAGCTGCTGCCTTGATTGGTTACATAAACCTCATGGTTTACTGGGTCGACTGCTACTCCATAGGAGTTCGTACCAGCGGCAACAGATGTGACGGCGTTGGTGGTTCCGTTGACCACGATGAGAGAACCGGAGGCGCTGGTGTTGGCCGCATAGATGTAATTATTGACCGGGTCCGCAGCGACCACGCGCAGGCCTGACGCTGCCGGAACCGCCAGCGTCGTCGACAGCGTATCGGTCGCGCCATCAATGACGGCGATGGAGCCTGCGGTAGAACTGGCGACATAAATCATATTCGTCACCGGGTTCACAGCAATTCCCATAGGATTCGGCGTACTGGTCAAGGCGATAGTCGAAAGGATCGGGGAGGGAGGAGGGGTGGCTGGTGGAGCCGTATCCGCAAAGTTCGCGCTGCCACGGATGACCGTGATCGTGCCGGTGCCCTGGTTGACGATATAGCACTTGTTGGTTGAGTAGTTGCAAGCGCCACCGTCCGGAAGCGTCCCGCCCGACGGGAACGACTTTACATAGGTCTGCCCCGTCAGCGAGACCGCGGCGGAAAGAAGAAAAAGCATTGCTCCAATTTTCGGTGAGCGGCGAGAAGCAGGCAGACAGGCGCAGAACGAACCGGTAGGAATCATACGGCCTCCACAAACTTCCGACTGACCTTGCCCTGAGGATGCGTGTCCTAACAAGCAGGCCGGGAATAAACAGAGTCCGATTCTGTAGCTGTCGAGGTGGGAAGATACGGCTAGCCGGTCGCGTCGATTTCCAGGTTGGAAATCAGAGGATGTAACGACCGTGGCCTTGTTCACCAGCGAAAGCTACAAAAAAAACACCATTGCTGAAGCCCAAGGAGCCCGATAGCACCTATATCATCTTTAGCCGATGGCAGGCAACTGAAATGAGGCTCCCTTGGGCTGGATGCCGTCCCGGCGCTGATAAACTCTAGTGTATGAACTACAGGTCAGGAAGCCAGATTCGGGAAGATTTTCTGCGGTTTTTTGAGAGCAAGGGACATCGACGCGTACACTCCTCGTCGCTGGTGCCGGCCAACGATCCTACGCTGCTGTTTACCAACGCCGGGATGAATCAGTTTAAGGACGTCTTCCTTGGAGCCGAGAAGCGCGACTACTCGCGCGCGACCACATCGCAGAAGTGCGTGCGCGCCGGGGGCAAGCATAATGATCTTGAAAACGTAGGCTTTACTCGCCGCCACCATACCTTCTTCGAGATGCTCGGCAACTTCAGCTTCGGCGACTACTTCAAGAAGGACGCCGTCGCCTACGCCTGGGAGCTGCTCACCTCGCCCCAGTGGTTCGGCCTCGACCCTTCCCGCCTCTACGCCACCATCTATGAAGGTGATAAGGATGTGCCGCGTGACGCCGAGGCGTATCAATACTGGCTCGACGTCGGCGTGCCTGCCGAGCGCATCTTCGAGTTCGGCGTCAAGGACAACTTCTGGGCCATGGGCGACACCGGCCCCTGCGGCCCGTGCAGCGAGGTCTTCTATGACCTGGGCGTCGAGGCGGGCGAGGACCCTTCTGTTGACAAGCCCTTCGGCGAAGACGAGCAGCGCTACGTCGAGATTTGGAACCTGGTCTTCATGCAGTTCGACCGTTCGGTGACAGCGGCGGGCCCCGTGCTGACGCCGCTGCCGCGTCCATCCATCGACACCGGTATGGGGCTGGAGCGCGTGGCCTGCGTGATGCAGGGCGTGCTGTCGAACTTCGAGACCGACCTCTTCACCGGACTCATCAAGCGCGCCGAAGAGTTGACAACGCACAAGGGCCAGAAGCTGGACGGCCGCTCGCAGGCCAGCCTGCGCATCATTGCCGACCACGCGAGGGCGGCGACCTTCCTGATCTCCGACGGCGTGCTGCCTTCGAACGAAGGACGCGGCTACGTCCTGCGCAAGATCATGCGCCGGGGTATCCGTCATGGACGCCTGCTCGGACAGGAGAAGCCCTTCCTGAACGAGATGGTCTACGCCGTCCGCGACGAGATGGGCGTGGCGTATCCGGAACTGAAAGATTCTGCGGATCGTGTAGCAAAAGTAGTGCTGGCCGAAGAGCAGCAGTTCGCGCGCACGCTGGAGCTTGGTCTGCGCCAGATGAACGAGGAGACGCTACGCTCGGGGGCGAAGGCCTTCCATCTCTATGAGACCTTCGGGATGCCGCTCGACTTCATGACCGACGCCGCGCGCGACGCGGGAATCCCCTTCGATATGGAAGGCTTCGAGCAGGCCCGCGCCGAGGAGCAGACCCGCGCGCGAGCCTCCTGGAAGGGAGGTTCGCAGAAGACCGCAGCGCCGGTGTACCGCGAGCTGGCGAAGACGGAGTTTGAAGGCTACCGCTCGTTGCGCGTCGATGGCGCGAGGATTCTTGCGCTGGTCAAGGACGGCGAAGGCGTGCCGGAGCTGAAGGCTGGCGACGAGGGCGAAGCCGTGCTCGACACCACCAGCTTCTATGCTGATTCGGGCGGACAGGTGGGAGACATTGGCTGGCTTTACTCCGGCGATCACAACACCGTCGTTGCCGAGGTGCGTGGAGCGACCCGTCCGGTGCAGGGCGTCTATGCCCACAAGATCGTCGCCCGCCAGACGCTTGCCGTGGGCGATGCCGTTGACACTGTCGTTGACGCGGAGAACCGCCGCTCGACGGCGCGCAACCACACTGGCACGCATCTGCTGCACGCGGCCTTGCGCGAGGTTCTGGGCAAGCACGTCAAGCAGGCCGGATCGCTGGTCAACTCGGCGCGCCTGCGCTTTGACTTCGCCCACTTTGCCGGAGTCGCCGAAGAGGAGTTGCAACAGATCGAAGACCTTGTTAATCACGAGGTTCTCGCCAACACCGCGGTGGAGACGATGGTGGATGTCCCCATCGACGTTGCTGTCAACGAGCTGGGCGCGATGGCGCTGTTCGGCGAAAAGTACGGCGAGTGCGTGCGCGTGGTTAAGATCGGAGGTTTCTCCACCGAACTCTGCGGCGGCACGCACACGGCGGCCACCGGCGAGATCGGTCTCATTAAGCTCGTTGGTGAGGGATCGGTTTCAAGCGGCGTGCGGCGGGTCGAGGCGATCAGCGGCACCGGGGCGCTCAGCGAGTTCCGCCGTGATTATGACGTTACCCGCGTCGTCGGCCAGGTGGTCGGAGCCACAGAGACTCCCGCCGATGCGCTACGCAGCAAGATTGCCGCGCAGGAAGAGGAGATGAAGCGTCTTCGCCGCGAGCTGGATCAACTGCGGATGAAGTCCGCATCGGCTTCGACTGCCGATGCAGCCTCTTCAGCCGTTGAGGTCAAGGGCATCAAGGTGCTCTCGCAGCGAGTGGATGGCCTCGACAAGGGCCAGATGCGCACGTTGATCGACACGCTGCGCGCGAAGCTCGGCTCCGGCGTGGTCGTGCTCGGAGCGGCAGCCGACGGCAAGGTCTCGCTGATCGTCGGTGTAACCAAAGACCTTACGCCGCGCATACAGGCAGGCAAGGTCGTCGGCCAGCTCGCGGCTCTGGTTGGCGGCAAGGGCGGAGGCCGTCCCGATCTGGCCGAGGCCGGAGGCAGCGACGCCGCCGCACTCGATGAAACCCTGGCCAGGGCGTCCTCCGTTATCGATGGACTGTTGTCATAAAGCCACCCAGATCATCGACTGATCGGATACATTCAAGAGGTATCGCAGGAAATACCCCTGAGCGTTCCGGTCCGCACAGAGTGGATGCCGCTTCTTTAAACTGGTTCAGCATGGCGATCTGCAGAACACTCCGATTAGGCCTACTGGTGGCGTCTGTTTTTGCCGTGCTGTGCTGCGCGCCTGCCGCCGCATCGGGTCAACGGCGGTCTGATCTGGCGCAGTGGGAGAAGGCCACAAAAGCGCGCGAAGTGCTGAAGGCGATTCCCGAGGCCCGGCGCACCCGGGCTGACTATAACCGCGCGCTCGATTCCTACCGTGCTGTTTATCACAGGTCTCCGAAGAGTGTTTATGCTCCGGACGCAGTCTACGCCGTCGCCGAGCTTCTGGCCGAGCAGGGCCGCGTGCTGCATGATCGCAAGAGCCTGAAGGACGCTATCGGCCAGTATGAGTTTCTGCGCAAGCAGTATCCCAGAAGCTCGCTGCGCGCGCCAGCCCTTCTGGCCGAGGCGCAGATCAACCAGAACGGCCTGCATGACGCCGCTGCCGCGCGCGAACGCTACACGCTTTTTCTTAAGCAGTACCCTCGCAGCTCGCTTGCGGAAGAGGCGCAGGCTGGACTCAACTCTCTGCG
>WQYS01000096.1 GCA_009781125.1 Acidobacteriaceae bacterium
CGGCCTGCTGAAGCTCTTTCTCGGCTACGCTCCCGGCGTAGGCAAGACCTACAACATGCTGAGTGAGGCCATCCGCCGCCGCACCAGGGGTGAAGACATTGTGATCGGCGTGGTCGAGACCCACGGCCGCGTAAAGACCGCCGAGCTGGCCGCGCAGCTCGAACACGTTCCCAAGAAGAAGGTCGAGTACAAGGGCGTCATATTCGACGAGATGGACCTGGACGCCATCCTGGCGCGCAAGCCGCAGATCGTGCTCATCGACGAGCTGGCCCACACCAATATAGAGGGCAGCCTCCACCGCAAGCGCTACGAGGACGTCATCGACCTGCTCGACGCCAATATTGACGTGCTCGCCACCATGAACGTGCAGCACATCGAGAGCGTCGCGCCCACGGTGCAGAGCATCACCGGCATCCAGATCCGCGAGATGGTGCCGGACTGGTTCGTGCACCGGGCCGATGAGATCGTGATGGCCGACCTGACGCCCGAGGCTCTGCAAACGCGCATGCGCCGCGGCGACATCTACGGCACCGACCGCGCCGAGAAGGCGCTGGCCAACTTCTTCCGCCGCGGCAATCTGATTGCACTGCGCGAGCTGGCGCTGCAGCACGTCGCCAAGGCAGTCGACCGCAATCTGACGGCCTACATGGACGCCAAGCGTATCCGCGAGAACTGGGCCGTGCGCGAGCGGGTGCTGGTCTGCATGAGCTCGCATATCGCCTCGCAGACGCTGATTGCGCGCGGCCTCCACCTGGCTGAGGGCGTGGGCGGCGAGTTCTTCGTGCTCCACGTGGAGACGGGCAGCGACGATGAAGATCGGCGCGCACTCGACGCCAACCTGCAGTTCGCGCGCAACCTGAACGCGCAGATATTTAACGTAAAGGGGAGAAGCGTCGCTCACGCGGTGGCGCAGTTCGTGCACGAGAACCGCATCACGCATGTCATCTTTGGCCGCTCCGCCGTCCGCGGCTTTCGCAAGTACGTTTACTACTGGGCGCTGCAGCACTTTCTCAACGAGGCTCCCACGGTGGACGTGCACATCGTCACGCAACGCGGGGAACACGCATGACTCCACCCGCGGCTCAGGCCAAGATACTTCTCGTCGATGACGAGCCGCAGATTCTGCGCGTGCTGCGCGCGGCGCTCTCGGCGCAGGGATACTGGCTGCGCACGGCATCCAACGGCAGCGAAGGTCTGGCGGTTGCGCACGAGTGGAAGCCGGACCTCGTCATCACGGATGTCTCTATGCCGGAGATCAACGGCGTCGAGCTGTGCCGCGAACTGCGCGCCGTCTCCGATGTGCCCATTCTGATCCTCTCGGTGCGCACCCAGGAGCGCATGAAGATCGAGGCGCTCGACGCCGGCGCGGACGACTACGTGACTAAGCCCTTCAGTATTCAGGAGCTAGAGGCCCGAGTCCGCGCTCTGCTGCGCCGCGCGCAGATCACAGCGCCTGAGACCAAGCCCGTGCATGCGCTCGGCGATTTCGTTATTGATACCTTGCAACATCGCGTGCTGGTTCGCGGTGTGGAGATTCACCTTACGCCGAAGCAGTTCGATCTGCTGCTGGTGCTGGCCGAGCATCCCGGCGAGGTGCTCACCCATCGCGCTCTGCTGTACGCCGTGTGGGGAACTAACGCCGATCAGCCGGAGTATCTGCGCGTTAACATAGGCCAGTTGCGCAAGAAGATCGAGACTACCAGCGAGCCGCGTTACATCCTCACCGAACCGTGGATCGGCTACCGCTTCCGGCCTATGGGCAAAGAGGATTTGTAACTATGAAAGATTTAGAGCTATCGAATGTCTACCAGTTACTCGAACCTGGGCCAGTGATTCTGGTGACGACAGCACACAAAGGCCGCGCCAACGTTATGGCGATGTCGTGGCACATGATGGTCGAGTTCACACCGCCGCTGGTTGCCTGCATCGTGAGCACCGGTGACTTCAGCCATATCGCGCTGCGAGCCACCAAAGAATGTGTCATCGCTATTCCTTCGGACAAGCTGGCGCGCAAGGTCGTCGGTGTTGGTAACTGCTCCGGCAGAGACACGGATAAGTTCCAGAAGTTCGGCTTGACTGCGGTTCAGGCCAAGCACGTTGCCGCTCCTCTGGTGGCCGAGTGCTTCGCCAATCTGGAGTGCAAGGTTGTCAATACCAGGCTCGTCAATCAGTACAACCTCTTCGTGCTGGAGGTGGTCAAGGCATGGATCGATCCGGCGCAAAAGCGCCCGAAGACCATACATCATCACGGCTACGGCGAGTTTGTCGTCGATGGCAGGCGCATCAAGCTGGCGTCCAGAATGCCTTGAGTTATAAATGGATCAGGCCGTCGCCAGAGTTGGCTGTTCCTCGCGCGCGCGCTTCGTCTCCGCGACATCGAGCATGTTGTTCACGTACCCTGCCGATCCCTTGCCGGAGACGATCTTCCCCGGATTTCCCAGCACCACGGCCATCGGCGGCACGTCGAAGTTCACATAAGCGCCGGGAGCGATCAGAGCGTCGTGGCCGATGGTGATCCTGCCGACGATGTTGCAGTTGGTTCCGACCCACACGCGGTCTTCCAGCGTAGGCGTGCCTTTTCTGGGCCCCCGGTTGGTGGCTCCAATCGACACGCCGGGCGAGAGGTTGATGTTTTCCCCTAGAACCGCGCCGGGGTTGACTCCGATCCTTCCAAAGTGGCCAAGATAGAGGCCGCCGCCGATCTTCGCCGAAGGAGAAATTTCAAAGCCGTACTTAAATCGATACCGGTTAAGCAGAATCCTGTGCATTCCATAGAAGAAGATGACCCATGATTTCTTTCTGGGCGCAAGGGCCGTTACCCGGCGCAGATGATAGGTATAACGAAATGCCGGAACCGTGAAGTAGCTCCTGAGGAAGGCCTTGAAGGAAGTGTTCGCGTTGTAACGATAGAGGTCAGCTTTCAACAACCTTCCACTGTTGAGTAAGTCGAAATAATCCATAGAGAACCTCTGAAGATCATATGTGCAAATATGAACCATGACCGCAATTATTACATGCGTATTAATTGTTTGTGTGTAAAGGCGGATATTTTCCGGTACTTTTCCCTCTGAATAACGAAATTTCATCCCGACCCAAGGAATTAATTTATAGAAATACAGGAAAGTATCTTCTGTATAAATAAATTATTATCAAATTTATGCAAGACCATGCACAAAGCCTGAACTTATGGCTGCTTTATCTTTTACGGGTAACCATATAGTTAGGAATAAAAAGTTATATTGCAATGTGAGTAACTATACATAGTTGAACAAATACCGTTCCGGTTGCTTTTCTTTTGCCCTGCCACCCGAGCGATCTCGCCGCTCCGGACAGAAAGCAGATTCCTCCGGTCGCCGCGGTGATCTCCTGAATGACAAGGAAAAGGGGGGAGTCCTGACCGTCCAGGCCTGATACCTTAAAGAAACGGATGTCTTTTCCCGGTTATCTCAAGCTGGTGGTCGAAGCCCGGTCTCGTCTGACGCGCGAGCAGGCCTGCGAGCTGATGCGCCAGATCCTGGAGCGCCGCCTGTCGGAGATCGAGATCGCCGCGCTGATCGGCGCCATCTCGGCGCGCGGCGAGACGCCCGAGGAGATCGCCGGATTCGTCGACGCCATGCGCCAGGCGGTCACACACATTCCCGTCACCTGGAACGAACAGACCCTGCTGGTCGATACCTGCGGCACCGGCGGCGATTACAGCAAGAGCTTCAACATCTCCACCGCCTCCGGGCTGGTCGCCGCCGCCGCTGGAGCCAGCGTGGCCAAGCACGGCAATCGCGCCATTACATCGCAGTGCGGGTCAGCGGATGTGCTGGAGGCGCTCGGCATTCCCATTCACCCCAGTCCGGCGGAGGCGTCCGAATCGCTGCGCCTCCATCGCTTTGCCTTTCTCAATGCGGCTGAGCTGCATCCGGCGATGAAGGCGGTGATGCCGGTGCGCAAGGCTCTGCCGGTGCGGACCTTCTTCAACCTGCTGGGCCCGCTGACGAATCCTGCCGGAGCTACGGCGCAGGTCATGGGCGTCTATTCGCCTCCAGCGGTGCGTCTGGTGGCCGATTCGATGGTTCTGCTGGGAATGCGTCATGCGTATGTCGTTTATGGAAGGGTCGATCCGCATCTCTCCGGAAGGCCCGATGCCGCGAAGGGTGCGGTCGCCGGGCTGGACGAGATCTCCATCTCGGGCGCTACCTGGGTGGCGGAGATCCGCCACGGCAAGGTGCGCGAGTTCGTGATCGCGCCGGAGGACGTGGGCATGACCCGCTCGCCGGTCGAGTCGATCATGGGCGGCGATGCGCGCCAGAACGCCGGGATTCTCAGGGATATCTTTGCCGGCAAGCCGGGCCCGCACCGCGATATTGTGCTGCTCAACTCGGCGGCGGTGCTCGCGGCTGCCGGACTTGCGCCGGACCTGCCTGCGGGCGTGCGCCTGGCCGCACGGACTATTGATAGCGGAGCCGTGACAAAGCTGGTAGCGACACTTTCAGGCAAGGGTTGATACACTTTCGAGTATTGAAGATTTCGGCCCGCAGCCGCTGCGGCCCGCATTCGACCTGGTAGCTGCCATCTCCCACAAATGGGAGGAGGTTAGTTACGCCTTATTCAGGAGTACTCCATGCGCCGCATCTCTCGCCGCAAGCTGCTTCGTTCCGGACTTACGCTCTCTGCCGCATCGGCGGCGAACCTCTCCGCGTGGGCGCGCGTTGCTGAGAAGATCGCCGCTTCGGCCTCGCCCATGGTCATGGTTGAGGCCGAGACCTTCGCCGCGCGCGGCGGATGGGTCGTGGACCAGCAGTCTGCCTTCCAGATGGGATCCTCGTACCTGATGGCCCATGGCATGGGAGTTCCGGTAGAAGATGCGCGCACCGAAGTTGCTGTTCCCGTATCTGGCTCCTACCGCGTGTGGGTGCGCACGCGCGACTGGGTGGCGGAGTGGAAGGCTCCGGGCGCTCCCGGGCGCTTCAAGGTCGAGGTTGACGGCAAGCTGCTGGAGACCGTCTTTGGCGTTAGAGGCGGAGAGTGGCACTGGCAGGATGGCGGCGTCATCGATCTGCGGGCGGGCAAGGTTCCGGTCGCACTGCACGATCTGACCGGATTCGCAGGCCGCTGCGACGCCATACTCTTTGCCGCTGATGCGGATTTTGTTCCGCCCAACATTCTTGCGGAACAGGCTGCCTTTCGCAAGCAGGTCTTGCGCCTGCCGGAGCATCCAGAGGACGCGGGCCGGTTCGATTTGGTCGTGGCTGGCGGAGGAATGGCGGGGACGGCGGCAGCCATAACGGCGGCACGGCTGGGACTCAAGGTTGCGCTGATTCAGGACCGCCCGGTGCTGGGCGGCAATACCAGTTCGGAGATTCGCGTCGCTCTGGGCGGCGTCATCAATCTTCCTCCTTATCCCTCTATCGGGGTCGTGGTGGGAGAGCTTGATCCTAATAAGCCCGGTAATGCAGCCGCAGCGGCCAACTACGGCGACGAGCAGAAACTTGATCTGGTGCGGGCAGAGAAGAACATCAGCCTGTTTCTCAACACGCGCCTGTTTTCAGTTGAAAAGCAGGATGGCAAGATTGAGTCCGTCACTGCGCGCGAGATACTTACGGGCAGGGATCTGCGCTTCCGCGCTCCGCTGTTTGCCGATTGCACGGGCGACGCCACGCTGGGCTATCTGGCCGGAGCCGACTTCCGCTACGGACGCGAAAGCCGCGCCCAGACCGGCGAGCCGCTGGCTCCGGAGGTGGCCGATAACTTCGTCAACGGAGCGTCGGTGATGTGGTACTCGGAGGACGCGGGCAAGCCGTCGCCGTTTCCTGAGACTCCCTGGGCCATGCAGTTCAACGAGCAGAGTGTTCAGAACGCCGCGCGCGGAGACTGGGACTGGGAGCTGGGTCATCGCTTCAATCAGATCACCGATTTCGAGCGCGTCCGCGACGCCGCCTTCCGCGCCATCTACGGCAACTGGTCGTTTCAGAAGAACAGCTACTCGCGCAAAGAGGAGTTTGCAAACCTGCGTCTGGCCTGGGTCTCGTCAATCGGCGGCAAGCGCGAGTCGCGCCGCCTGATGGGAGACGTCATCATCCAGCAACAGGATATCGCCGACCAGCGCAAGTTTCCCGACGGCTGCGTCACCGCCACATGGCCTATCGACCTGCACCACCCGGATACGAAGAACGCTGAGTACTTTCGGAGCGAAGCCTTTCGCACGGTCGCGGATTTCGGTGAGAAGATGCCTTATACCATTCCCTATCGCTGCCTGTACTCGCGCAACGTCGGCAACCTTTTCATGGCGGGGCGCAACATCAGTGTCACCCACGTGGCGCTGGGCACGGTTCGCGTGATGCGCACCACGGGCATGATGGGCGAGGTGGTCGGCATGGCGGCGGCTATCGCGCGCGCGCGGGATACTTCACCGCGTGGAGTCTATGAGAGTTATCTGCCCGAACTGATTGCTTTCATGACGCGCGGCGTGGGCAAGACCGCTCTTGCGCCTCCTCCGAAGAGCTCGGTTCCGGCAGGCTACACGCTGGCCTGGTCGGACGAGTTCGACGGCGACGCGCTCGACGCCGCCAAGTGGGACTACCGCACGGACAGCAAGTGCTGGAGCACGCAGGTTCCGCAGAACGTATCGGTTGGCGGCGGCAATCTGATGGTTGCTGCTACGTCAGGCACCAGAGAGTCGCTCGGCACCGGCGTCATCGTGCCCTGCCTCTCGAATGATCCCCCTGGGACGTTCAACGGCAGGTACAACGGCGGTGGCGTCATCAGCAAGGCAGCCTTTGGCTATGGCTACTACGAGTGCCGCATGCGCGTGATGGTCGGCAAAGGATGGCACTCGGCGTTCTGGCTGCTGCGGCACGATGGCTCGGGCAGCGCAGGCAGCTCGCTGGCGGACCTGGAGTTCGATGTGATGGAGAACGATTCCGTCTCGCTGCACTCGTATGAGATCAACATGCATCAATGGAAGGGCGCGCGCAGCGACTTCGGCAACAAGACAGTCAAGACGCCGCCGCTCTCGGACTATCACGTCTACGGCTACGAATACACGCCCGAAAAGGCGAACTACTTTTTTGACGGCGAGCTGGTGCATTCGGTCGATATAAAGTCCCTGCCGCAGGCCGAGGTGAATATCTGGCTTACTCTCATCGCGGCTGGTTTCAACGATACCGACGCGGTCGATACGACGCGGCTGCCCGGACACGTGTATGTCGACTACGTTCGCTTTTACAAAAAGGCCTGATGCGTTCATGGGATGCCTGGGGCTGATACACTTCCGAACATGCGAGTGTTTCGAGTTGTATTTATTGCAGCCCTTCTAGCTTTCATTCCGATGTTATCCGCCGAGACCAAGCCCGCCGCCTCTGAGACGAAGCCGACCGTGGCCGAGGCCCAGGCTTTCATGGTGAAGGCCGAGGCCGAGCTTCTGGCTGCGGCCAACGAGTCCAGCCGCGCCAGTTGGGTGCAGGAGACTTTCATCACCGACGACACCGAGGCCATCGCCGCCAAGGCCAACGAGCGCTACATGGTGTTAACCAACGATCTGGTGATCGCGGCGCGGCGCTTCGACGGCCTCCAGATGCCGCCCGATCTGGCGCGCAAGTTCATGCTGCTGAAGCTGAACGGATCGCCCACCGACCCGAAGCTGGTGGCCGAGCTTTCGCAGGTCTCTGCCGCGCTCGATGGCATGTACGGCAAGGCGAAGTATTGCCGCCAGGCGGCGCCGTCGGCTACAGGTCCGGGTGAGGAGTGTTTCGGAATCGATGAGCTTGACGTGCTGATGGCGAAGTCGCGCGATCCGAAGGAGCTGCAGGACCTCTGGGTGGGATGGCACAAGATCGGCGTGCCTATGCGCGTGAAGTATGCGCGCATGGTCGAGCTGTCGAACCAGGGCGCGACGGAGTTCGGCTACAAGGATACGGGAGAGCTGTGGCGCTCGGGCTACGACATGACTCCGGCGGAGTTCTCCGCCGAGCTGGAGCGGGTGTGGACGCAGCTTGAGCCTCTCTACAAAGAGCTGCATGCTTATGTTCGCTTCAAGCTGATCCAGAA
>WQYS01000097.1 GCA_009781125.1 Acidobacteriaceae bacterium
AGATCCATCCCAAATTACGGGTGCAAAATCCCTCGCTTCCACCTTCTACCGGCCTTACCTTGGTCTCGGCAATATCTACTACGACCTATTCAGCGGCACGTCGAACTACAACTCGCTGCAGTTGGTGGTGAACCGCCGCTTCGTCTCCGGCCTCTTCATGAGCGCCAGCTACGTCTTCAGCAAGTGTCTGGATACAGGATCGGGTGAAGGAGATGGAAACTCTGTACGTCCCGACGGCCTGTCCAGGCAAGTTAATTACGGCATGTGCGCCAGCAACGTCCCGCAGAACTTCACCGTCAATTACGTCTATCCAATTCCGTTTGAGAAGCTCGCCATGGGTCACTCGAACGGCGTTACGAAGCGTATTCTTGGCGGATGGGTTCTGTCCGGAGTTACCATCTTCCGCAACGGCCTGCCCTTCACCGTTGGGCTCAACAATTTCAGCGACAGCGGCTGGAACACCAACACTATGTTTACCGGCTCCGGAGCCTGGAACTCCAGGGTGAGGATTGTCGGCGACATGAAGGCCGTCAAATCTAGGGATATCTACCACCGCATCAATCCCGATGCCTTTGCTCCGCCGTTTGTCAAGAACAGCATTGCCGCCGAATCCAGACGCAACTATCTGATTGGGCCGGGAGTCAACAACTTCGACATGACCATCCAGAAGGACACGAAGATTACGGAGAAAACTACCTTCCAGATCCGCGTGGAGGCCTTCAATGTCTTCAATCACACCCAGTTCAGCGGGTACAACACCGGCATCACCTTCAAGAATCCGACGACGGATCAGTCGGTGACAAACCTGGCAAGTCCCAGCAACCTCGGCGGCTTCGGCGGCGTTTCAGGATCGCGTGATCCGCGCATTCTGCAGCTCGTCACGAAGTTCAACTTCTGATGTAACAGTGAAGGCTGAACGGTTCCGTCCTGGAACCGTTCAGCCTGTACTTCCTGGCTTTTACCTTTTGTGAATTAACTTTGAAGATTCTTCAATTGAATTGTGGTCTTTCGTTCAGGCAATGTGGTTATATCGCATGTTCCGAACGGGATATATTGACAGTCAGGCCAGCCAGGGGTCAGATACTTGAAAACAGATACAACAGTTCAAGCATATGCAGGAACCCTCCGCCGGGCATGGATGATCACCATCTGGTTGACGGTATCGACGATCCTGAATCTGATCAGCCGCCAGACGTTGTCTATATTGGCTCCGTTCCTTCGTGACCAGTTCCAGATCAGCGTTGTGCAGTATTCGCATATCGTAGCTGCTTTTATGATCGCTTACGGTGTTATGTATGCCGTTAGCGGGTGGTTTGTAGACAAGGTCGGGGAACGACTCGGCATGTCGATCTGTATCATTTGGTGGTCTGTCTCTGCCATCGCTTCCGGTTTTGCTGTAGGCGTGCGCAGTCTTGGCTTCACCCGATTTATGCTGGGGATAGGAGAGCCGGGAAACTATCCTGCAGCGCTTAAAGCTACGGCACGCTGGTTTCCGCAGGAAAGCCGCGGTCTGCCCGTGGCTTTCTTCTCGACCGGAAGCGCGATTGGAAACATCTTTTCCGCCCCCTTGATTGCCTTCGTTGCTCTCCGCTTTGGCTGGAGAGCGGCATTTATTCTCCCAGGTCTGCTTGGATTGCTTTGGTATTTGGGGTGGCTTGGGATTTATCCCAGGCAGCTCCCGGGAAATCTGCCAATGGAAGAACAGGCAGATCAGCCGTCCCTATCGACATCATGGGTGTCTCTTTTCAAAAATCGACGGGTTGTTGGTCTGATCATCGCGCGTCTCATCTCTGATCCTGTCAATTACTTCTACGTCTTCTGGATTCCCGAATACCTCAAGAACGAGCGGAACTTTACGCTGACGGATATAGGCCGTTATGCCTGGATTCCGTTTGTGGCGGGAGCGATAGGCGGAATGTTTGGCGGCCGTTTCTCGGATGTTCTGATTCGAAGAGGAGTGTCGCCCGCTAAAGCGCGTCTGGGTGTTATCTATGTAGCTGCGGCCGTCGCTCCGCTGGGAATTCTTACCAGCCGCGTAGCCTCCCCCGTTACCGCAATCGCGCTCATGTCGCTGATGAGCTTTATCGTCTACATCTGGTTTATCAATACGGCTGCGGTAATTCCCGATATAGCTCCGCCGCGTCTCTCCGGCTCAATTCTTGGACTGATAGGCTCGGCGGGAAGCCTCAGCGGTTTTCTGTTTATGCTGCTCATCGGATTTCTCGTCAATCGATTTTCTTCGTATAACGCGGTTTTCGCAATCGTCGGTTCGGTGCATATTCTGGCGGCCATCGTGCTTTGGATATTCATGAGAGGGCCGTCAGCCAACACGCAAGCGCTCAAGGAGTGCCATGAGACTTAAAGGCAAAACAGCCATCGTTACCGGAGCTGGACGCGGCATCGGCAGGGCCATCGCTCTGCGTTACGCCGCCGAAGGCGCTGCGGTTGTGGTGAACTATAACGCTTCAGAACAGGAAGCAAACAGCGCCGTGCAGGAGATCGAAGCCAAGGGAGGGCGCGCAGTTGCCGTCAAGGCCAATGTCGCCGATCTGTCTTCTCATGATGGGTTGTTGCAGGCCGCTCTCGGCCTCACAGGCCGGCTTGACATTCTTGTCAATAACGCAGGCATCGAAATTCATGAATCCGTGTTAGAAGCTACAGTCGAGACCTGGGACAAGACTATGAGCGTCAATGTCCGTGGCCCGTATCTGCTCAGCGTCAAGGCGGCGCGGATGATGAAGGAGGCTGGAGGAGGAAAAATTATAGCTCTCTCCAGCGTGCATGAGATGCATCCGCTCCGCGACCGTGCTGCTTATGGGATGAGTAAGGGAGCGCTTGTCATGATGGTCAGGTCGATGGCGTTTGAACTGGCGGCCTTCAACATCAACGTCAATGGCATAGCTCCCGGAGCCATTCTTACGGATATGAATCGCGCCCATCTTGAAGATCCTGCGCGAATTCCTCGATTGCTTGCAAAGATTGCTGCCGGCAAGGTTGGCAACGTTGAAGATGTGACCGGTGCTGCCGTATATCTGGCATCATCTGACTCGGATTATGTTCACGGTACGACTCTGTTTGTCGATGGTGGGCTGGCGCTGTATTAGTTTTGAATTCTAACAACAACGAGGTGTGTGCAATGGAATCGACTCAGGAACGGAATGGAGCAAACTCCGCAATTCCTCCTATGGAAGAAATCTGCGAACGTTACAAAAAGCTTTATGGTGGAGCTATCTTTGATGTGCTTGAAACCATGGGCTACGACAATCAGGCACTGTCTCACACGCTGGTAGCTCTGGCTCCAGGCATGAAGCTGGCCGGTCCCGCCTTTACCGTGAAGGGCACCGTCACCGCCGAGCGTGATACCGCCGGAAGGCATAAGCGCATGAAGATGGTCTGCGACATGACCCATCCCTGCATCGAGGTGCGTGATCAGGGCACGCCTTTCAACGTTGCCATCTACGGCGAACTCAGCGCGACGACAGCGAGAGCGCATGGCGCGGTCGGTGCTCTGATCGACGGGGGAACTCGCGATACCAGTCATCTCATCCGGATGGGATTTCCGGTTTTTGCCCGTTACCGTTGTCCTGTGGAAGCCTTTGGCCGCTATACGATGCTCAAGACGCAGGTTCCGGTGCGTGTCTCGGGCGAACTTTCTGAGACCGTTATCGTCAACCCTGGCGATTTTATCTTCGGCGATGAAGATGGAGTCATCTGTGTTCCTAAAGACCTTATTCTCAAGGTTCTTCTTGAGTGCGAGCGTATCCGGGGACTCGAAGACCAGGCGCGGCATGACTTTGCCCGTGGCGACGACCCGGTAGAGGTCTTTCAACGATACGAGCGTTTCTAGGAGGATGGCGGTGGTGAACCCATTCCGTCTTGATAACAAAGTTGCCATTGTCACCGGAGCATCGCGCGGCATTGGCCAGGCTGCTGCCGTCGCGCTCGCTGAAGCTGGCGCTCGCGTTGCTGTTCTGGGTAACAGCCAGATGCCCGAAGATACGCGCAAGCAGATCGCTGACCTTGGTGCTCCTGTTCTTGCCTTTCAAGGCGACCTTACCGATCGTGCCTTCCGCGATCGCGTAGTGAATGAGGTTCTCGCTGTCTGGGGATCGGTGGACATTCTGGTAAACAATGCTGGAACGACCGTGCGTACGCCAGCCGTCGATTTTGCGGAAAAAGACTGGGATCGCGTCATAGATGTCAATCTCACCTCGGTCTTTCGAATGTGTCAGCGCTGCGGACGGGAGATGATTAAGCGAGGAAGCGGGAAGATCATCAACATCGCTTCGGTGCAGAGTTTTACCGGCGGATTTACGATTCCTGCCTACGCCGCAAGCAAAGGTGGTATTGCGCAAGTCACCAAGGCGCTGGCGAATGAATGGGCATCGCTCAACGTTAATGTAAACGCCATTGCGCCAGGGTATATCCTCACCGATCTTACCCGGCCCATCTACGACGACCCGGTCAGGTCGAAGGAGATTCTGGACCGCATTCCGGTCAAGCGATGGGGAACTCCAGACGATATGAAGGGGACCGTGGTGTATCTGGCCTCGCGTGCGTCCGATTTTGTTCACGGACATATTCTGCTGGTTGATGGCGGGTGGATGGCGCGCTAGCAACCCTCTTGGGGAAAAGGAATAGAAGATGAAAGCTGCTGTTTACAGGGGAGTGGAAGACATTACGGTTGAGGACCGTCCGATACCAGAGCTGAAGGACGGTCAGGTGTTGTTGCGCGTGATCGAGACGGGAATCTGCGGTACCGATATGCAGATTTATCTGGGCAAGCATCCGCGTGCCAGGACGTCTCTCGTGCCTGGGCATGAGATATTCGGCAAGGTCGAGTCCGTCGGAAACACAGTGACGAATGTCAAACCCGGGGACCGTGTGGTTGTGTATCCGCTGATCTCGTGCGGCGTATGCGATCCCTGTAAAACCGGAGATGCGCATGTTTGCGAACGCCTGGGCCTTGATGGAATCGATCGAGACGGAGGTTTCGCTGAGTTTGTAGCGGTGGATGCCGAGCAGATTGTTCCAGTGCCAGACGGAATTTCAGACACGGAGGCGGTGATTGTTGAGCCGCTCGCTGTTGTTGTACATGCGATCTATGATTCCGCCTTCCGTGTGGGAGATACGGCGCTGGTTACGGGCGCTGGTCCAATGGGAAATCTGCTGGCACAGGTGCTTCGCGCAGCGGGCGCAAGATACGTGGCCGTCTCCGAGGTCAGCCCATTCCGCCGTCAGCTTCTTGAGCGTCTGGGATTTGAAACTCTCGATCCGACGAAGACCAGCCCCGCGGATGTGTTGAAGCACTCGACAGGAAAGCCCGCGGCAGATATCGTCTTTGAGGCCACAGGACACGCCAGCGCGTATCCCAATGCAGTGAACTGTTGCCGGGTCCGCGGCCACATCGGTTTTGTGGGAATCCCCAAGACTCCGCCTGTGGTTGATATACAGGCGATTCTCTACAAGGAGATTCATACCAGCAGCGCGCGAGTGTACCGGCACCGCGACTATGTAAGAGCACTGGCAATGCTGGCATCGAAGTCTATCAATGCCAGTTCGCTTATTACGGATCGAGTACCTCTTACATCAGCTGCTCATGCCTATGAGCTGATGAAGAAAGCCGATACCAGTGGCAAGATTGTAATTTCACCCGCCAACTCATAGGACAAATTAGCGATGAACAGGTTAAGTTTTCTGTTTGGCCTTCTCCTGCTGTGCGTGGGCGGCGTAACTGCCCGTGCACAGCAGTGCGCCCCTCCGTTTCCGGACGTGGAACAACGTGTGCAGCAGCTTATGCCGCGTCTCTCCATGGAGCAGAAGATACAACTGCTTACGGGGTCGCACGACATGTACATCGATGGTCTTGACGCGATTGGACTGCCGCGAATCAAGCTGTCGGATGGACCCACTGGGGTAAGGGTGTGGGGGCCATCTACGGCTTATCCTGCCGGAATCGCGCTGGCAGCGTCCTGGGATCCGAAGTTGATCGAAGAGGTTGGTCACTCGCTCGGGAAGGATGCGCGCGCCCGGGGTGTTCACATTCTGCTTGCACCTGGTATGAACATCTATCGCGCTCCGATGGGCGGACGGAACTTCGAGTACTTCGGCGAAGATCCCTTTCTGGCCTCCAGAAGCGCAGTTGCCTATATCTGTGGCGTACAGGCCGAGGGCGTGGTTGCGACGGCGAAACATTATGTAGCCAACGACTCCGAATATGACCGCCATAATGTGAATGCAGTTGTGGACGAGCGTACTCTGCGCGAGATATATCTGCCACCGTTTGAAGCCTCTGTCAAAGACGCTCATGTGGCAGCCTTCATGGATAGCTACAACCTTCTGAACGGAGAGCACACAACCCAGAACAAATGGCTGAATAACGAGGTACTCAAGAAAGAGTGGGGCTTTGATGGCATCCTGATGTCGGACTGGGACGCAACCTACGACAGCATGGGGGCAGCCACAGCTGGCCTCGACCTGGAGATGCCAACTGCGAAGTTCATGAGCGCCGAGTTTCTACGCAACGCGCTCGCCACGGGCAAGCTGCAGCCGGAGGTCATCGACGATAAGGTCCGCCGCATTCTACGCACATATCTTCGCTTTGGCTTCTTTGACCGTCCGCAGCAAGACCTGTCCATCCCGCTGTATTCGCAGCAAGCTCGCCGGACAGCTTTGAATGCCGCGCGTGAGAGTATGGTCCTGCTGAAGAACGATCATGTACTGCCGCTGGATGTGAAGAAGGTTCGGACCGTTGCCGTGATTGGTCCTAACGCTTTTCCGGCAGTTCCTGGAGGTGGAGGAAGCTCCTTTACCGAGCCGTTTGCCGCATCCAGCTTTCTTACCGGGATCAGCGACAACCTGGCCGGCAAGGTTAAGGTTCTGTACTCCAGCGGCCTTCCCACGCCGGAGGCCTTCTTCAAGGATACGGAGTTCATGACTCCAGACGGCAAGCCCGGCCTCCTCATGGAGACCTTTTCGAATCGCGAGTTCGCAGGCACTCCTGTAGCCGATACTGTCCGGCGCTTAAACCGCTGGGGCTTTCGGATGTGGACGAATGGGTCACCTGCGCATCAGACGATCCGCTGGTCAGGAACCTACATGCCGAAGACCAGCGGAACTTATCTGATGCTGGTGGCAACCGGCTCGGGCGATACTTACCACATCACCATGGATGGACAGGATGTGCTCACGCAGAAACACGCCGAAGGCACAGCTCCGAAGGCTGCACAGATCAATCTGAATGCGGATACGCCTGTGCGCGTTGTGGTGGAGTACAGACCAGGCTCAAGCAATGTCCGTATAGGTTTTGGAATCAGGCCGATGGAAGACCTGGTCCTGCCCGAAGCGAAAAAGATCGCGGCTATGGCAGATGCGGTGATTGTTTCCGTAGGCTTTCATCCCATGTTCGAAGCCGAGGGCATGGATCGCAGCTTTGATCTGCCCTGGGGGCAGGCTGATCTGATCAACGCGGTCGCGGCTATTAATCCAAAAACTATAGTGAACGTGACGGCAGGCGGTGGATTCGAGACCGCCTCGTGGATCAACCACGCCGCTGCTTTGATAGACAATTTTTACCCTGGGCAGGAGGGAGGGCAGGCTCTGGCGGAAGTCCTGTTTGGCGAGAGATCCCCTGAAGGAAAACTTCCCATCACGATTGAAAAGAACTGGGCTGATAACCCAACTGTTAATTCTTATTACCCAAATGAGAAGCAGACAGGCCATGAACATGACGTGAACTTTACAGAAGGGTTGATGGTCGGCTACCGCTACTACACGACCAGGCAAAAATCGCCTGCATATCCATTTGGTTTTGGCCTGAGTTATTCGTCCTTTGCGTTATCGGATTTGCAGGTTTCGTCCTCCACGGCAGCCGTCGAGTCGCTTTGCAGTTCGCCGCTCATGGCAAGTGTTGAGGTCAAGAACGTTGGCCCTGTGCCGGCGGCAGAGGTGGTTCAGGTTTACATAAGAAACGAGTCCTGTAACAACGGATGTCCGGAACGTGAGTTGAAAGCATTCGC
>WQYS01000098.1 GCA_009781125.1 Acidobacteriaceae bacterium
AGTTCATGCTTTCACGGAAGATTGTTGCCACAACAAGCAGAATACAGGGATCCTTCGCTGCGCTCAGGATGACGATATTGAGAGGGAATTACGGTCTACACCAAATACGAAACCGCTCTAATACTTCGAGTGAGGTTCCAGGTGTTGCAACGGAATCTTCCGCAGTGGCCTCGTGCTTCGTGGTGAAGAATCGTTCGACAACATCAATGACGGCGGCTCCGTTTCTGGATTCGAATATCTGTTTGCGCAGCGAAGCTCCGCCTGGAATGCCGTGCGTGAACCAACTGGCAAACTGCTTCATCTTGCCTACACAGTCGCGGTGACGCTGCTCTCGCGCTACTTGTCCTGATGCGACTATGCGTTCGGCTCGCGCGGCCTCGGCTGCTTCTTCCTGTGCGATCTCATCGACCAGCATCTGGAAGTAGGTGCGGATCATGCGGTAGCGGTCTTCTTCCGTGGGAACGTCGTAAGTACCTACTCCTGTGGCTTGCTTCGTCGCTGTGTATTGCGCGATCTGACGGAAGATCCACGGGTTCACCGGAGCCGTGCGGCCAATCATGACGGCATCGCAGCCCGTGGCTTCGACCATGGCGGCGGCGTCCTCCGGCGTGCGGATGTCTCCGTTGCCGATGACCGGGATGTTGACCGCGTCCTTGACCGCGGCGATGTACTGCCAGCGCGCCTGGCCGGTGTATCCGTCCTCACGGGTGCGGGCGTGCAGCGCGCAGGCGTCGAGTCCGCAGGCCTCGGCCAGCTTGGCCAGCTCGACACAGATGATCTCCTTGTCATTCCAGCCCATGCGGAACTTCACCGTGAACGGAATGGTGACGGCGGCGCGAACGGCCTTGAAGATGCGTTCGATCAGAGGCAGGTCGCGCAGCAGGCCCGAGCCTCCATTACACGCGACGACGCGCTTGGCCGGGCAGCCCAGGTTGAGATCGACCAGATCAAAGCCCGAGTCCTCGACGATGCGCGCGCTCTCGGCCAGCGTGTCCGGGTGAGAGCCGAAGAGCTGCGCCGAGATGGGATGCTCGTCGTCGTAGTAGGTGAGGTAGCGCTTGCGCTTGGAGTCCCTCATGCGCGCCAGGCCGTCGGCGGAGGTGAACTCCGTCATGATGAGCCCGCAGCCGGATTGCTGGTTGGTGGTCGCGGCTTCGACCTGGCGGGAGAGAGAATCCTGGGTGCCCCACTCATGCGCAGTTTGTCGCCGCGGCGACCGCATGGGTGGGGTTTGCGCCCGATCAGATCCCACCCATGCCTTCGGCATGAGTGGGGTACCCATGTTTCGTTCGCTTCGGGATGACAAATCTGTTGTGAAGACGCTGGCGTTTCGGATGAAGCGCCGGAAGACCGTATCCGTGACTCCGGCCATGGGTGCAAGCACGGTTGCCGGAGCGATCGTGACCGGACCCACGGTGAAGCTGGCAGGCACAAGTGCGTCGGCGGACATGGCGCGCTCACCATGTCCGATAGGAGAATCCCAGCGTTTCTGCCCGTCGAGTGTGTAGCGCTTCTTCATAGAGGATAGGAAAAAGGCCTCCGTCTGCACGGAGGCCTTTTCCGGGTTGTTCCGAGGGTGCTTACTGCTTGGCGGCGGCTTCAGCCTTGGCGGCCTCCGACTTGGCAAACTTGCGGCGGAAGCGCTCGACGCGACCGGCCGTATCGACCAGTTTCTGCTTGCCGGTGAAGAACGGGTGGCAGGCAGAACAAATTTCAAGCACCATATCGCCCTTGTGCGTCGAACGGGTCTTGAAGTTGTTGCCGCAGGCGCACTTGACGTTGATGGTTTCGTACTTCGGGTGGATTCCTTCTTTAGGCATGGGTGTTCTATCCTTTGAATGCTGTGCTTGCGCCTGGTTCGCGGATCGCTTGCAACGGTGCGTTCACGTCACATCGAAGGGCCTGTCGCGAAGCCGGGCACGCTCCCTCGGGAGCGGCAAGCTCTCTGTATTTTAGCATCTTTGGCCCCCGCGCCCGGCTTGAATCTGTTAGGCTTGGCTCGAATAGATTGCAGCTCTACGCTGCTCAGCGAAAAAGGAGAAATCTCAATGATTAAGCAGATGGTTGTAGCAGTGGCGCTCGCGGCGTGTTGCGCCTCCGGCGTTCAGGCACAGACGAAGGCAGAGCCGAAGGCGCCTGCCAAGGCCGCCATAGTCGATCCGGCCAAGAGCTTTGGAGCGCAGCTTACCGGGTTTGAAAACGAGTTTATGCCGCTGGCGAAGGCGATGCCCGCCGATAAGTTCAACTTCGCTCCCAGCCAGGCCATCTTCGCCGCGTCGCAGAAGACCGACTATCTCTCGCCCAACAACAAAGGAGTCATGACGTTTGCAGGCATGTTGAAACACGTGGCCCAGGCGAACTACTTCTTCGCCAGCCGCCTGAGCGGGCTGAAGCCGGATGTGGATGTCGACGCCATCGCCAACCTCAAGGACAAGGACCAGATCATCGCCGCGCTGCAAGGCTCCTTCGACTTCGCGCATAAGGCCATTGCGACGCTGACGCCGGAGAATGCATTCGAGAGCATGGGCGGCGATCAGACCCGCGCCAGTCTTGCGGGTAAGCTGGTGGCTCACGGCTTCGATCACTTTGGCCACCTAGCCGAATACCTGCGCATGAACGGGTTGATCCCGCCCTCAAGCCAAAGATAACAGGGGACTCCGTATAAACATTCGCTAAAGTGTGATCGCTTCTAGGTACGCCAAGCCTTCAGGCTTGGCGTACCTAGAAGCAAAGACCTCTTATTTCATCGCCAGATGTTGCGCACTGAGATGTACTCCTCATCAGGCTCGCTCGCCGATGGGCACGTAGGGCGAAGGATATGCCGGGCCGGTGTACTCTGCTCTTGGGCGGATGAGGCGGTTGCTGTCGTGCTGCTCGATGATGTGCGCCGTCCATCCGGCTACGCGGCTGACCGCGAAGATGGGAGTGAACAGGTCTGTCTCGATGCCTAGCAGGGTGTAGCTGGAGGCCGAGTAGAAATCGACATTGGCGTTGAGGTTCTTTTCTTTCTTGATGAAGCTCTCAATCTTGCGCGACATGTCGTACCACTTCATATTGCCTGCGCTTTCGCCCAGGGCCTCGCTCATGCGGCGAAGGTGCGTGGCGCGCGGGTCTTCGGTGCGGTAGACGCGGTGGCCGTAGCCGGGAACCTTCTTCTTTTCGGCGATCATCTGGCGGATGTACTCCACCGGATCGGCTCCGGCTTTGTCGATGGCTTGCAGCATCTTGATGGTGGCTTCGTTGGCTCCGCCGTGCAGCGGGCCTTTGAGCGCGCCGATGGCACCCGTAACCGCCGCATGAATATCGGCCAGCGTAGCGGCGATGACGCGCGCGGCGAAGGTGCTGGCGTTGAACTCGTGATCGGCGTGGAGAAGCAGAGCGATGTCGAAGGTGCGGGCGGCGGTCTCAGAGGGCTTCTCGCCGTTGAGCATCCAGAGGAAGTTGGCCGCGTGCGAGAGCGACGGGTCGGCTTCAACAATGGGCTTGCCCTTGCGAATGCGGTTGAAGATGGCGACGATCATCGCCACCTGGGCCGTCAGCCGGAAGGCCTTGCGCACGTTGGCCTCGTGCGAGACCGCGTCGCCGTCCGGGTCGTAGAGGCTGAGCATCGAGACCGCGGTGCGCAGAGCGTCCATGGGCGCGGCGGTCGTGGGATACATGCGCAGCAGATCGATGATCCTGGGGCTGATGGTGCGGGCTTCGGCCAGGCTGCGGCTGAAGCTGGCCAGCTCAGAGCGGTTCGGCAGCCTGCCGAACCAGAGGAGAAAGGTCGTCTCCTCAAAGGTGGAGTGCTCCGCCAACTCATGTATATCGATTCCACGATAGGCAAGCACGCCGGCGTCGCCGTCGATCCAGCATATGGACGAATCCGTGGCGATGATCCCTTCAAGGCCCCTGGGTATTGCGGTTGTTGACATGCACGATTCTCCAAACGTGATTTAGTTAACGAATTCGATGCTTATATCGCAGAAAAGAAACAATTGTCACAAAAATTTGAGCGAATATCGCGCTGTTGTGCGGTATGGCCCGATTTTACGCGATTTTTTATTAACTCTGAGCCGGAATCCGCTGTGGCGAAAATGCGGAGAGATCGACCGCAGGCTCCTCGCCGGTCAACAGTTGCGCCATGACGCGCCCTGTCGCCGGAGCCAGAAGGATGCCGTTGCGATAGAGTCCATTGGCCACGTACTGATTTGGACAGTCGGGCAGAGCGCCGAGGATCGGCAGGCAATCCGGCGTGCCTGGCCGCAACCCTGCCCATGCTTCGAGTCCACCAGCCTCAGCCAGTTGCGGCAGAAGCTCGATGGCGCGCGCGCGCAGCCGGTCGATGTCGCTGTCGTTCACAGTCTTGTCGAAGCCCGCGTTTTCAACCGTAGCTCCGATCAGAGCGCGGCCCGACGTTTCGCCCGTGGTGCGGGGGATGATGTAGACCTCGGGCGTGCGTACCACCACGCGCAGCGGAAGGCTGGGCGGCAGCACTACCCAGCAGATCTGTCCCTTGCGCGGCGTGACGGGCAGACGCGAATGCTGCGGAGTGGTCAGCGACCAGGAGCCGGTGCAGTCCACGAAACGCGCAGCGCTGACGGCGCCTGCCGAGGACTCCACCTCTACGCCGGAGCCGGTGGAGCGGACCCGCTCGACGCTGGTCTGGGTGCGCAGATCGATGCTCGTCGCGCGAACGGCTGCGGCTATGGCCTGCGTCAACTGGCCCAGATCAACGCTGTTCTCCGCGAGCTGAAAGAAGCGGCGGCTGCCGGGGTTTAACTGCGGCAGTATCTCGGCCAGCGCGGCGGGCGCGAGCGTCTCCGGTGTCTTGCCGTTAAGATGCTCGGGGACCGATTGCAGCGTGGTGCTGGTGTGGAACGGAACCTGCATTCCGGAGAGCGACTCAACGCGCTTGAGGAACTCCGGATAAATGGAGCGGCTGAGTTTGGACAGAGGGCTAAGCTCGACTGGATTGTCCGGGTCTTCGGCGGCGAGCATTCCGCCAGCGGCGCAGGAGGCTTCGTCGAGCGGCTTGCCTTGATCGAGTACGGCGACGCGCGCTCCGCGTGACTCCAGTTCAAGAGCGATGGAGAGGCCGACAATGCCTGCTCCGGCGATGCAGAAATCAAGATTGTCCATAACAAAAAGTCTACATGCATGGGTGAGCAGATATATAGCGCCGCCATCACATTACAAAACTCTGACCACCCGGGCTGTTATTTTTAATAGAGGTGAGGAACTCAGTTTTCGCATCCGGAGCAATGCTGCGTTCATCCAAAGTCTGCACGAAGGCACGGGACGAGATCGATAACGATATCAATAAAGATAGGAGACAACTGAATGAGTGAACAGGAAAATATAGAAGAGCGGTCAGTATCCGGAGCACTGCTTGCTGTTGTCGTGGTGGCGCTGCTGGCTGGACTTGGCAGCCTGGTGTGGAGCTATTCGTTGCAGAAGAACCTGGGAGCCGCCCAGGCGAAGCTGGCCGAAGCCGAGCAGAAGAACGCGGCGCTGGCGCAGCAGTTGGCGGCAACCAATGCCCGGTTGCGTGCGACCGCCGAGACTCTGGGCCAGAGTGTCGGCATCTCGCAGAAGCAGATTGAAGCCAGAACGGAAGTCCTTATTGCGGAGCAGAAGACCGAGACCCGGAAGCTGGCGCAGCAGCAGGCCGCGACGGCAAAACAGATTGGCGAGGTCTCTACGCAGGTCTCTAATGTTAAGACCGACGTCGGCGGCGTGAAGACCGACGTGGCCTCGACCAGGTCCGATCTCGAAGCGGCCAAGGCGCAACTGACCCGCGTGATCGGCGATGCCGGGGTGATGAGCGGGATGATCGCAAAGAACCATGATGAGCTGGAGATTCTCCGGCACAAGGGCGACCGCAACTACTACGAGTTCACCCTGCTGAGGGGTGCGAAACCTACGCTGCTGGCTTCGATCAAGTTGCAGTTGAGGAAGGCCGACACCAGGCGCTCGAAGTACACGCTCGATGTCAGCGCCGACGACCGCGTGATTCAGAAGAAGGATCGCGGACTGAACGAGCCGGTCCAGTTTTACACAGGCAAGGATCCGGTGCTGTTCGAGCTGGTGGTCAATTCCATCGACAAGAACAAGGTAACGGGGTACCTCTCGACGCCGAAGAGCGTGGCCAATCCGTAGCATCTGCGCGAGGAACGCAGAAAGGGGGACGGCCACTGTGGCGACCGTCCCCCTTTCAGTTTGCCTGGTTGATGGAGTTGTTACTTCTTTGCCTTCTTTGCAGCTTTCTTCGCGGCTTTCTTTGCAGGTGCTTTCTTTGCTGCTTTTTTCGTTGCCATAGTGTCTGTTCTCCCTAAAATCCGTTTTCACTTTTACAACTCGCTGCAAGGCAGCTATCGAAGATATAGATTTATGAAATTTTTCTGTCAAGAAAAATCTGACGATTTTAAGAAAAAAATTTATACATGTTCCTTAATGTGAATTGGCTATCAGAGCGCGTTCGACGGAACACGGAGCCGCGAGCAGGCTCCGCGACGTATACTGGCGTCCGTTTCGTTCCATCGTTGGCGTTGCAAAAAGCGCGAGGTGTAGGATGTCGAATGCAGTGATTGTCTCCGCCGCGCGGACTCCGGTAGGAAGGTTTCAGGGCGCGCTGGCTTCGTTGAGCGCGGTGCAACTGGGGGCGATCGCCGTGCACGAGGCCGTGCGAAAAGCCGCAATTGACGCAGGTATTGTCGATGAATGCATCATGGGCTGCGTGCTCGCGGCGGGCCTTGGACAGAACCCGGCGCGTCAGGCGGCGCTGGCGGGCGGACTCGCCGATGAGGTCTCCGCGTTGACGATCGACATGGTTTGCGGAAGCGGTTTGCGCGCGGTGGCGCTGGCGGCTGAGAGTGTCGTTGCCGGTGACGCCGAGGTCGTCGTAGCCGGTGGGATGGAGTCGATGAGCAACGCTCCGTATCTTGTACCCGCAGCGCGTCAGGGACTGCGCATGGGCAACTCGGACCTCGTCGATTCGATGATTCACGACGGCCTGTGGTGCGCTCATGAGGGCTGGCACATGGGCATGACCGGTGAGCTGGTGGCTGAGAAGCACGCGATCACGCGCGCGCAGCAGGATGCTTATGCGCTCGAATCGCACAGGCGAGCCAGTCTCGCATGGCGTGCGGGGCGCTTTGATGAAGAGGTGGTTGCGGTTGAGCTTGTGGAAAAGAAGGGAATAACTCTTGTCAGCCGAGATGAGTCGGTGCGCGATGAGGCGGTCGATGATCCCGAGGCCGCGCTGAAGGCGCTTGCGGCTCTGAGGCCTGCGTTCAAAAAAGATGGCACGGTGACGGCGGGCAACGCTCCCGGAGTGAACGATGCTGCTGCCGCCGTGGTCGTGATGTCGGAGGAGAAGGCAAAGGCGCTGGGAGTGAAGCCTCTGGTGACGATCCGTGCGCAGGCTACCAGCGGAGTCGCTCCGCGATGGGTGATGCTGGCTCCTGTCATCAGCATTCCCAGAGTGTTGCAGAGGGCCGGGTGGAGCCAGGACGAGGTGGGTCTCTACGAACTGAACGAAGCCTTCAGCGCGCAGGCGCTGGCCGTGATGAAGGAGCTCGGGCTCGACTGCTCGCGCGTGAATGTGAACGGCGGATCGGTTGCGATTGGGCATCCTATAGGCGCAAGCGGCGCGCGCGTGCTGGTGACGCTCATTCATGAGATGATACGGCGCGATGTGAGCAGGGGAGTCGCCGCGCTTTGTCTCGGCGGCGGAAATTCAGTGGCCCTCGCCGTCGAGCGGTGACAATGCCCGGGTGCCCCATCCTTCGTCCACCGCGATGCGCCCGGGTGTCCCATACTTTTCTGGTGGACGAAGGGTGGGAAAGCAGGATGCTCAATCAACCATGTTTTCAATCCCAAGCAGAGGCGAATGGAGCTGTATATATTCCCACCCTTCGTCCGCTCGAATTGAACGGGTGTTTCCTGCGCCTTTGTGGCGGACGAAGGATGGGGCACCCGGACGTTTGTGGTAGCTAAATTAACGGGCGTC
>WQYS01000099.1 GCA_009781125.1 Acidobacteriaceae bacterium
ACGCCGCTGTCGAAGGAGTTGCCGTAAGCGCCTTCGGTTACAACGGGCAGAAGTGTTCAGCCTGCTCACGTGCCATTGTCGATGCCGCTATCTACAACGATTTTTGCGATCGCCTGCAAAAGCGCGTACAGACTATGCAGACCGGCGATCCGAAGGACAATGTCTATACTGGTCCCGTCATCAACGAGGGTGCGCAGAAACAGATTCTCGAATACATAGAGGTGGGCAAGACCGAAGGCCGTCTTCTCAATGGAGGGCACACCATCAAGAACGCAGATGACGGCTATTACATCGCGCCCACGGTCATTGCCGATGTTGCTCCGACGGCCCGCATCGCGCAGGAAGAGATCTTTGGACCGGTTCTCGCGGTCATCAAGGCCAACGATTTTGAGGATGCTCTCGCTATCGCGAATGGGACCGAGTATGGTCTGACCGGTTCGGTCTACTCCAACTCACGCGAGAAGCTCGCGCAGGCGGGCGAGAGGTTCCATGTGGGCAACCTCTACTTCAACCGCAAGAGCACTGGAGCCATGGTCGGCGCTCATCCTTTCGGCGGCTTCAATATGAGCGGAACCGATTCGAAGGCAGGCGGGCCGGACTATCTGCTGCTCTTCACGCAGGCAAAAAGCATCGCGGAAAAATTGCACAAGTAGCCGGTCTGCCCGGGTGCCCCATCCTTGCGCAGTCTCATCGCGCAAGGGTGGGAATGTAACATGTTCAATCAGCCATTTTTAGCTATCCGAAACGGTGGTGAGTTGAACTGTTTACTTTCCCACCCTTCGCAAAAAACGCGAAGGATGGGGCACCCGAACGATCGTGGCTGGTCCGATCTCGCCTAAGGATTTCGCTCGATCACGCTCAGAATCCGAGCGTTTCGTCTGCCGAAGGACCGTAGAGCGCCGGAACCGGCTGGCCGTTCAGGCGCAGATAGACTCCCAGTTGCGCGCGATGGTGGATGAGGTGGTTGAAGAACATCGCGCGATACAGCGCGCCACGAGGCTCGTCGGCAATCACCTTGTCTCCAAAGGAAAACTTCCAGTTCTTCTGGAGGTCCGCATCCGAGCATTTGGCCAGCGCTGCGCGCGCCTGTGCCGAAGCAGCGTCGAAATCGGCCAGCAGCTTCTGGCGCGACACGAAGCTCATGTCGGGCCATTTTTGTTTGGTCAGGTCCATCGAGTCGGTCGTGAGTATCTGATAGCCGAACATCGGCAGCGTCGCCACATGAACCGCAAGCCGGCCCATAGGCATGGATTTTTCGTGAGGCTTGAAATCGGGATTCTTTTCCGGAACGCGCTCCAGCGTGGTGCGCACGCCCTTCATCTCCCGGTCATAGTCCTGAAGAAGAACTTCTGCGATAGTCATATGAATTCCTTTCTCGAAAGTTTTTATCTACAGCCCCGTGACGTTGAATCCGCAATCGACGAAGGTGACCTCTCCTGTGATGCCGCTGGCGAGGTCGCTGGCGAGAAACAGCGCTGTTTTGCCCACGTCGATCTGATCGACGTTGCGGTGCAGCGGAGCACGCTCTGAGACTCTATCAAGAATCATGGTGAAGTCGCTAATGCCGCGCGCGGCCAGCGTCTTGATCGGCCCGGCGGAGATCGCGTTTATGCGAATGTTCTTCGGCCCCAGCGAGACGGCCAGGTAGCGGACAACCGATTCAAGTGCCGCCTTGGCGACTCCCATGACGTTGTACTTGGGGAAGACCTTGGTGGAGCCGTAGTAGGTCAGCGTAATGATGCTGCCGCCGTCTTCCATCAGCGGAACCGCGGCGCGGCTGACGGCGATCAGCGAGTAGGCGCTGACGTCGTGCGCAATGCGGAAGCCCTCGCGGGTGGTGAAGAGGAAGTCGTTCTTCAGCTCCTCGGACGGCGCGAAGGCCACGGCGTGCACGATGACGTCGAGCTTGCCGTAGTGCTGCTTGAGCTGGGCAAAGAGCGCGTCGATCTCGGCGTCTGCGGAGACATCGCACTGAAAGGTCTTGGCCGAGGGAAGCTCGCCGGCCAGGCCTTCGGCCTCGGCCCGAAGCCGGTCATTCTGATAGCAGATGGCAAGCGAAGCTCCCGCCTCGGACAACTTCTGGGCAATGCCCCATGCAATGCTGCGTTTGTTGGCCAGGCCGAAAACGACCGCGACTTTGCCTTTGAGATCGATCATGGTTTCTTCTTCTCTCCCGTTTGGAGTTATGTAGGTAAGAATATCAGCCGGTTACGGTTTCAGTCGCGGCCAGGATTCACTCTGGCGGCTTCGCTTTGAACCGCTTCACTGTGGAAACTGTGGACGGCACGAGGAAAACCAGTGAAAATCCCTGCAATTTTGTACACTCTTATCGGTTCAAATGGCCTTCTTCATGAGGCTGTATGAGAAAAAAATTCAGATTATCAGGTGGAGACTATTCCTATAGCGGCTGTGTAGAATCAAGCATCCGAACAGAAGTAATGGTTCCTGTTGTTCATTGACTGAAATCCTCTGAAGGAAATACCGATATGTATCGATCGTCAGATAAAAAGTCTCCCCAAAAGGTCTCTGATCTTCCATCCGCAGCCGGAGCCGATTCCAGCCAGAGCAGCGGGATTCTCGCCCGATACCTTGACGCCTCGGCGGAAGAGGCTGATGCGCGCGTGGAAAAGATTGCGTCTCTGCGGCAAGCCATTGCCGAGGGAAACTACAGCGTCTCGGCTTCCCGCGTTGCCGACAAAATTCTTGAAACCCTTGTGCGGTAATG
The DNA here is from genome assembly GCA_009781125.1 of Acidobacteriaceae bacterium. The sequence goes on from WQYS01000099.1 coordinate 2,726, forward strand.
GCGTTGAAACCTTGCGCCAGCGCTCACAGAACTCCATGAAGACACTATGATCGAAGCATGAAGCGCTCCGCCGCGAACCGGCTTCCCTCTGCTCTTGCCGAAGCACGCGACTCCATCATTGCATGCGAACGATGCCAGCGGCTGCGCGAATACTGCAAGAAGATTGCCGAGACTAGGCGACGAGCCTATATAAACCAAACCTACTGGGCACGTCCGGTTCCCGGATTCGGCGATCCGGCGGCGCGTGTGCTGATCCTTGGCCTTGCTCCCGGCGCTCATGGAGCCAACCGCACGGGCCGCCTCTTTACCGGTGATGGCTCGGGCTATTTTCTGTTTCCGGTGCTGTACGATACCGGATTTGCCAGCCAGCCTGACGCAACCTCCAGCGATGACGGAATGAAGCTCCACCATGCATGGATCGCCTCCGTGGTGCGATGCGCTCCTCCCGGAGACAAACCGACGCCGCAGGAGATTCGCAACTGCGCCGAACACCTGGCGCGGGAGATCAACGCCCTTACACGGGTTCGAGTTGTCGTGTGTCTGGGCAGGATTGCCTTCGACGGCTATCTCGCACACCTGATCCAGACAGGCGTCATCGAACGCAAGTCAGACTACAAGTTCGCACACGGCGCTCACTTCGAGCTTCCCAACAAGATATATCTGTTAGCGAGCTATCATCCATCGCTGCGCAACACCAACACGGGGCTGCTGAACCCCGGGATGCTTCGCCGGGTCTTCATGCATGCACGGGAACTGACAGGACTGCCGGGCTAATACCTGCTTGTGTATATCAGAGTAGTTATGGCCAATTTGATATTGGCTATACAGTCCATCCCTTTTATATCGTCATCCTGAGCGCAGCGAAGGACCCCCGCATTTCTCTTCCTTGCCCATAGATTCTTCAGGAAAAAGCAATCCGGTTTAGAGGTTATTCTTTTCATTAGGATTGTCGCCACTTCAGACAAAAATACGGGGGTCCTTCACTTCGTTCAGGATGACGATATTAAGGGGAGGGTGAAACTATTCAGGATGGTGACAGCATCATTACGTCAATTTACGCGAGGGGGCACTAGGGATAGAGCAGGACCGCGATCCTGTAGCCGCTGAACGGCGTGGCTCCGGTCATCGCGCAGGCTCCCACTACGGCCTGACTGTACTGGCCGGAGTTGATCCGCGACTCAAGCTCTTCAGGCAAGCGATTGAGCCGGTCCGAGGTATAACGCATGATGAACCATGGCTTGCGCGTACCGGCGTAGCCATCCTCCATGCGGCACGTCTTGCGGGCGTCTTCCACCCTTGTGTTTTCGTTGAGAACCTGAAGGCCTTCTCTCTCCAGAAGACCGGCTACGGCCTGCTCCTGTTCCCTGTAGGAGAGCTCGTCAACATGATCGGCGAAGTCTTCGACCGCGTAAAACCGGCCGTTGCCCGCGACAACAGCAATCCCAACAACTGTAACTCGCGGGTCGAGAAGGTTTCTGCGATGCTCCGGAGAGTGCATCCAGAGATCATGAATCAGCGATGAATCGGAGCTTGCGGCTACGTTCTCCGCAATCTCCGAAAAACGGACTCCGGCGGTTGAGGCGCGCTGCTCCAGGCTTGCCTCTCCAGGGAACTGGTGGGAGATGGTTCCGCGAGCAGCCATCTCGCGCGCGTGCTGGAGCGCCGCCAGCGCCAGCGCCGGATCGAACCTGAGCGGAGCAAGACCACGAGCCGCGCGCGCCTGGTTTGCGGCAGCAAACAGGTATCTGGCGGCGACATTCGGAACGTAGTCTGCCGCAACGGTCTGACCGGAAGAGGCCACCTTCGCCAGCAGCAGCAGACCCGCAAAGATGCTCGTATATATTCTTTTTGGAACCATCGTCCGCGCGACTCTCCGAATCGTTTGACCCTGAAAACCGCCGGTCTGTTGCGCGCCGGAGATGAAAAAGGAGTCCGCCTTGCTAATCTTGACACTATGCTGATCGGCATCATCTCGGACACGCACGGACTCATACGGCCAGAGGCGCTGGCCGCCCTATCGAAGTGCGACCACCTGCTTCACGCCGGAGACATCGGCGGAGCGGCGGTTCTGGACGCGCTCCGGGAGATCGCTCCGCTGACGGCGATCCGGGGCAACGCGGACATCGCGGGCGAGTGCGCCGATCTGCCCGACACGGACATGATCCGGCTGGGCGGAGCGCTGTTCTACCTGGTGCATTCGCTGGAGTGGCTGGACCTCGATCCGGTAGCGGCTGAGGTGGCGGTTGTCGTCAGCGGACACTCGCACAAAGACTCCATCGAAAACCGCAAGGGTGTCGTCTACCTGAACCCCGGAAGCGCCGGACCTCGGCGGTTTCATCTGCCGGTCTCGGTCGGGCTGGTCACACTTGATGAAAAAGGACTTCGGGCACAGATCGTAGAGCTGAAGGTTTAGGCCCTTCGCGTCCTTCAGCAGCGCGGTCTTGACCAGGCTGCAAACGGAGATGTATGGTCATCGGGATGTTTTCCATGGGCTCTCACAAGATGCGAGGTGGAGTCTATACATATCCGTGTGCTTCCCCGCGAACATTTCCTGCTTTGGTTATCTCTGGTTGCGATTGTGAGCCTGATGGCTCCACGACCGCTACGGGCGCAGGGTGGCGTTCCTACCGGTGCGACTCCCCTTGCTGCAGCTGTAAACCCGTCGACGAACAAAATTTATGTTGTGAACTCCGGCAACAACTCCTTCCGGGCTGGCCGTCAATCCGGTAACCAACCGTACCATCACTATCACCGCCACCGGAGGCGGCCTCTCGGAGAGCGAAACCGTCACGCTAACGTGCAATAAAGGTCAAACCGCAGGGCACGGCGCAACTGTATGATGTGGAGGAGGGGGAGACGCAAGAGATGTTTATGTTGCAAAAGCTGCGTGACCCGGTCAGTAGCCTTACTCATCTGGCGGGCGCGGTTCTGTCGATTCCCTTCACCGCCATACTCGTTGTCGTATCCGTATATCAAGCCTCCGCGCGCGCTATCGTTGGCTTCGCCGTGTTTGGCGCTTCGCTCTTTCTGCTTTACGCGGCCAGCGCCATATATCACATGCCCCGGTTTTCGGAGAAGGCCATACGGATACTGCGGCGCATCGATCACATGATGATCTTCATCCTGATCGCCGGAACGTATACTCCCGTCTGCCTGCTGCCGCTGCGGGGAGCGTGGGGCTGGACCCTTTTCGGGCTGGTGTGGGGAGTGGCCGCGACCGGCATTGCGCTCAAGACGTTCTGGATGCAGGCCCCGCGCTGGCTGTCAACAACTATCTATGTTTTCATGGGCTGGCTGGCGCTGATTGCCTTCTATCCACTGGCGCGAACGGTCTCTCCCACGGCCATCGCGCTGCTGGTGAGCGGCGGCCTGGCGTATACGGCAGGAGCCGTTATGTACGCCGTCAAATGGCCGCCCTTGCGCTGGCGTTATTTTGGCTTCCATGAGCTCTTCCATGTCTTCGTGCTGGGCGGAAGCTGCCTGCACGCTGTGTTCATGTTCCAGCTCATACCGGCATAAGGTCGCCTTCTATACTGAATGGCATAAATAATTGCGCATATTGAAAACATTATCTCAAGCAGCGCGTCATCATCAGCAGCTCAGCGCCCCCTCAGTTGTGCCGAGGGGACGCCGTGCCTTGGTCCTGTTGCCTTACTCACTTATCGTCAACGTAACCGGAGAGATGTTGGTGCGCGTGGCGCCCCCACATTCGCTGGTTCCGGTTATTGTGACCTGGTAGGTCTTCGACGGCTGCGCAAAGTAGCCTCCAGCACCGCAACCGGTGATCGCAACCGAACCGGCAAGTCCTGCCAGCGCCAGTACCAGGACCATCAGCAGACTGCCCAGGTTCCGTCTGCGCCGCCACGCCGCCAGCGGAAGCAGAAGCGCCGCCAGAGCCAGCGGAGCCCTGGTGCTGAATCCTCCAGGACCAAGCTCCGCTACCGGCGGCTGCGGAGGAATGTTCACCACCAGCGTGGTGTCGATGCCCGTCCCCGGCGTCACCGTCTTCTGAGCAAAGCTCCAGGACGCATTGGCCGGAAGCGCCGGTGAGAACGATGCCGTCAGGTCCACGGGGCAGTCGTACGGACCATCTACCCCGGCCACGTTTACCGTAAAGGTAGCCGCTACGCCCGGAAGCAGCGTCTGCGCCGCAGGCGACACCGTGACTGCGAAGTCTTCGCTTGTTACCGGAACCATCGGGAAGGTCGTTCCATTCGCCGTTCCCCAAACCGTCGGAGCATACTTCGAATCACCGCTGTACGCAGCGCCAATCCTCTGCGCGCCTACAGGCACCATCGCGTTGGCGCAGACCGCCGTGCCGCCGTTGACCTGCACGTCCTCGCAGCCCTGAATCGGATTGCCGTCCTGGTCAACGAACGTCACCTTGCCGTCTGCATCCTGGGGAAGCGTCGCCGTCAGCGTGGTCGTCTGACCAGCCACCGCGTTCGGTGAAGCCGTCAGGTCCGTAACCGGAACCTGCAAAGCCTGGAGCACTGGCGCCGGAGTCAGCACCGTAGTACCGTACAGGCTGTCGCCGGTGTACGTGCCTCCAACTGAAGACATACCTGCCGGCAGCGGAGCCGAACAACTGGCAACGCCATCGACAACCGGCGGTGTTGTGCATAACGCGACTCCGGGGTTGTTGGGATCGTAGAAGGTCACCGTTCCGCCGTTCGCATCCGCAGGCAGATTCGCCGTCAACTCTGTCGGCTGACCGTTACCCGACACCGCCGGACTCGGTGCAGTCGTGACCGTCCCTGTCGCAGTCAGCGACCTCGTCTGTATCGTGTTCAGTTGAGCCGGGTTGTAGTTGTTGCCCGGGCCATCGTAGTTTGCAGTGACCGCATCCGTGCCTAACGGCAGTGTCGTCGCGCAGGTGGCCGTACCCGTGACGGGATCAACCTGGGCCGGATTGGGCGTGCAGTCGAGCTTCGTAACGCCATCCGGATAAGTGAACGTCACATAACCCGTCGCACCCACCGGCAGATTCGCCGTCAACACCGTCGGCTGGCCATCAACCGGCGTCTGCGGCACGGACGTCAGCACATTGGTACTCGGCAGAGTTGCTTTATTCACCGGAACCTGGTTGGTCGTCGCCGGAGCGTAGTTCCCACCCGTGTTGTACTTCGCCTCCACCGCCGTCGTCCCTACCGGGATGGTCACCGTGCAGGTCGACGTCGC
>WQYS01000100.1 GCA_009781125.1 Acidobacteriaceae bacterium
AGGTGGTCTGCGCCCGCTGTGTCTGTGGTGGTGGCGGGGGATGGCATTTTTAAACACACATTTCTTTAAATACCCCCCCCCCCCCCCGAAATAAATCGTTTTTAATCAACGATTTACAAAATCGCCTTCAATCGTCCATTTATTGCGACCTCACAGCAAGACGGAAAGACCCGCTTTCTGCTGAAGGGGCATTCTTCTCCATCACATCTGGCCCACTCGCGCACGGTCAAAACCTGCGTAAAGAGTGTCCGTCCGTTCACAACCAGTCAAAACCCAAAAAACAGGTTGGTGAATTTTTCTCAAACTCAACAGAGCCGTTCATACGGCAGAGAGGTTTTATGCACGCACAAGTCTTTGATTTCTTCCGCGTCCAACGGCTCTTGCTTCGGACAAGTTTCGCTCTATTCCTGCTGTCTCTCGCTAGCGCGGTGTTACACGCGCAAACGCCTGCGCCCCTCACTCCCACGTTCCCCAACACTGCGGTGGGATCACCATCGGGTGCAGTTTCCGTTCCTGTAACCCTCTCAACACCAGCCGTTTCACTGATGTACGATGTGTTGACATCGGGTGCTTCTAACCAAGACTTCAAGGGTACGGGGATGACTTGCCAGACGAGTAATACCTGTACCATAAATGTAACATTCACGCCGAAGTACGCCGGACCACGATACGGCGCTGTAGTGGTGAAGGACTTCAATAGCGGCGATATCCTTGGGACAGCGTATATCTATGGCGTAGGGACTGGACCGCAGGCTGCGTTCAACGCTCCGCTTCCGCCGTCTCTGCCAACACTAGGCAATGGTTCCAGCAGTCCCGTTTCTGTTGCGGTAGACGGGGCGGGCAATGTCTATGTTGTAGACGGTTTCTCGTTGGAAAAATTTCCAGCGACGTGTACGACAGAAATGAATAACACGCAGCCTTGTGTAACCACGATTCCGACTGCTCCTATAACGTGAATTACATCTATTCAAAAGTGACAGTAGATGGAGCAGGAAACATCTATTTCACCGACACCAACTACGGCAATCCTGGCATAGAAAAGGTTCCATTAGGGTGTACGGATTCCAGTTGCATAGTTCGAGTGGTATCGTATACCGCCCTGTCTTCTTCATACTTTACTGGCGTGGCAGTAGATGGAGTGGGCAATGTCTATGCTACGGACGGGGGTGTAGTGGGTTCTTCTGATCTATCTGAGATACCAGTTGGGTGTACGAATGTTACTGAATCAACAACAGATTCGTGCGCGATCTTGTCGTTAGGCAAAACCGGTTTGATAGGTGGGACCATTGCGGTAGATGGAGCAGGTTATATCTATGGTGCCGGTAACGGTGTGGTGACTAAGCTAGACCCAGGATGTACGACCGCAAATTATGGTATCTCCTGTTCGTCAAAGACTCTGGGTGGCGGATTTGGTTACCCCTATTCCGTAGCTCTGGATGGAGCGGGTAACGTTTATGTTCTTGATTTGGGTACGTTGAAGGAAATTCCAGCCAATCCAACTTGTCCAGACAGCAGTTGTGTAATAAGTTTGGCTGACATCGTTCCTAACGTCGTTACTCCCTTCACCGCAGCAGGAATAGCATTGGACGCACCCGGCAATGTGTACATTGCAGTGAATGGCCCATTGCACAAACTTAACCGTGCGGCGGCCAATGGGGTACCCTTCGCAACTAACATGACCTTCCCGCCTACGGCGGCTGGCACGAAGAGCGCAGTGCAGTTTGCCACGTTGCAAAACATCGGCACCAGTAACCTGACATTCTCACCTGCGCCGCTGGCTGCTGGTGGATCGAATCCGAATGTTACAGCACCTTTCGAGATGAATAGCACCAGCACGATCTGCGCAACACCCAGTGCTCTGATTCCCAGCGCTACCTGTTCGCTGGCGTTCGACTTCGCTCCTCCTCTGACTGCGACCGGGCTATCCACCGGTACGGCTACAGTAACCGACAACAGCCTGAATGTGACCGGAGCAACGCAGATAGTACCGATGAGCGGCACCACCGTGCAGATATCAATTTCGCCGTATCTACTACCGGATGGCACAGTAGGGACGGCTTATCCGTCACAGACATTCACTGTCAACGGGGACGCAAACGCCACGGCTCCTTACGCTCTTACAAATACTGCCATATCTCCTGCGGGTTCGGGATTGAGCGTCAGCACATATGGCAATACCGGCACGATCAGCGGAACGCCGACAGCGGCAGGGACCTACAATTTTGTCCTTACAGTGACGGATAGCTCCTCCCCGCAGATTGTAGTCAACCAACCCTATACTGTGACGATCAATCCGGCTCCGGTAGTAGCAAACGTCACGGTTGCAAGCAAGACGTATGATGGCACGACGGCGACCACGGTCACAGGCTGTACTTTAACGCCACAGGTTACAGGCGTTACCTGCTCTTATACAGGGGCAACCGCGAACTTTGCGGACGCCAACGCAGGTACTAACAAGCAGGCGGCAGTAACTTCGGGAGTCTCATTGCAAGGCACTGGATTGGCAAACTACACGCTGACAAACATAATAGCGTCGCCCTCCACTATCAATGCCAAAGCGATAACAGTAACCGCTACTGCGGCTAACAAGACTGCCGACGGTACAACGACGGCGACGATTACCGGTTGTGGTGTGTCTACCGCAGGTGGAGTGCTAACTGCTGACATGGGCAACGTCACCTGTAGTTATTCGGCGGCCAGCGGAACCTTTGCCGACGCCACAGTGGGTAACGGCAAGACGGTGACGGTGACCGGACTGACGCTAACCGGTACGAAGGCAGGAAACTACTCGATAACCATGCCTGTAACAACCACGGCCAACATCATGGCACCGACGACGACAATGACACCTCCGAATCTGTCTTCTCTGCCAAATCCGGTATTAAACACATCCTACAGCCAGTCATTGGCAGTGACAGGCGGAACCGCACCCATCACCTACAGCTATACCGGTACGCTTCCACCGGGACTCTCTCTGAACCCATCGACAGGTGTTCTTAGCGGCACTCCCACAACAGCGGGAACCTACACCTTTACGGTAACGGCCAAGGACAGCGGTTCTCCGCAGCAGAGTGTGACGTACCCCGCTTCCCCAGGTATTACATTGACGGTAGCAGCGACACCGGCAGACTTCGTTGTCTCTGTAACCTCGGCTACCTCTCAGACCGTTTCGACCAGCGGAGGCAGCGCCGCGTACACAATCAACGTTAAATCGACAACCGGAACTACATACAGCAATTCGGTGACGCTATCCGCATCAGGACAGCCGTCAGGCGCACCAACGCCGAGTTTCAGCCTGAATCCGGTAACTCCGGGAGCGAACGGAGCGACATCGACGTTGACCATTACGCTTCCAACTGCTACGGCCAGTGTGCGCAGCTACTCACCTATTGCTTTTGCTCTGCTGCTGCTGCCGGTCGTGCTAATCGGCAAGGCGAGGAGTCTGCGGAATCTCAGGATTCGCGGCCTGCTGGCGGTAGTGCTGGCACTTGTCGCAACAGCCGGAATAATAGGCTGTGGAGGCGGAGGCGATAAGACTACGCAGCCTGTACAGGGTACGAAGTGGACTGCGGGAACCTACACCATCACCATAACCGGCAACGACGCCAACCATACAGCCAAAGCCACGTTGATTGTTCAATAACGGCGGCATATGAGGGGAAGTCAGACATTCCCCGCGACTGAGAGCTACAGACTAGCGTGTGCGGCAAGTTCCGCACACGCGCCCTTTTTATAGGAACTGTATGAATCATTTTGTCAGAGCTTGGATTTGTTACGAGCCTACGCTGAACGACTCCCTGAACATCGGGAACCGTTCAGTCTAACCCCAACTCAACCAGGGCAGGTGCTGAAGCAATGAGCCAGCCCTGAACCAGTGAAACAAAACGCTGTACCGTAACACGTACCAATCATGTGCTGGGTTTCGTAATGCCGATTCACTGTAACTAAGTAGCACCCGCACAGAACGAAGTGAAATTCAAGGCTGACTGCCATTGTGAGCAGCGGCCTGCGTTCTTGCGGAGTCTTTACGATGTTTAGAAATTTGATTACGATCACTGGGGTCGTGCAGCACGATTCCAAGCCTTCCGATTCACAACCCTCCTTGCTCTCTACGCACGTTCGCCCGATTCTCCCGAAGAATGCACTTTCGTTCGAGATGAAGGGCCGCATCTGCATCGGCCAGTGTAAGGTTGTCTTTCAGAGCAGCCTTAGCCATATCGCCGCTCGGATCGCCCAAGACGACATCCTCCTTGTTTCGGGTTATCTCGTTACCGGGTACGTCCGAGACAGCAACATCACCACCAACAAGATCGTGACGAACTATGCCGCCATTCTGGACAAGGACAGCTTCTCCGAGTCCGATCACCGCAACCAGATCGAAATCTCAGGCATTCTCAGCAGCGACCCGGTTGAAATCTTCCAGCCGTTTCCTGCATGGTCTGTGCCTCTGAGTCCGCATCTGTCGCCTGAACTCCGCACATCGGCCATACATCCGTTCAAGCGTTATCAGGTCGTGTTCTCCGAACGGATTCAAGACAAGGCGCACCGACTCGCAAAGAGCGACCTCGTTCTCATAAGTGGTCACTTTATCCCAAGTTGCCTCTGTCACCAGAAAACGTCCATCAACCGCATCCTTGCCAACAGCATGACGCGCATCGACAAATCCCACACCACAAAACAGCCTGAGTTACCTTCGACAAACTAAGGACTGCTTTTCAACCTGGCTCGTAACAAGTCCACAGCAGCGGCTCCCGGTTGATAGCTGGGAGCCGTTGCAGTTTGTTCGATCATGCGAAAGGCGATACGGAAGGCACTACGCGGGCTTGTACGTTGCCCGCTCCGTGCTGGTTATATTCCTACATGGTTGAGCTTGGGAGGTTCGGCTGAGAGCGTAGAATCCTGTCTAACCAAAATGATTCAATCTGACTACATTTGATTCAAAGTGATTACGACGGTAGGCAGGGCGAGGAAATGCCGGTCTATGGAAAGCGCGGAAAACGGTGAGACTGTTTCCCAGCCCTTCCCACAGCCCTTGAGAATCGATAAAACCGATTCTCACATTACCTCACCCACAGCGACGATGAGTATGTATGATTTTTAAAGACGGTTGGGTATACTTCTGGGTATACTGGCACAAATTGATTTTGTAAGTGACTGTTTATAGATTGTTTATATGGCGTTATGAATACCGTCGGGACGCCATGAAAATAAATGGTTTACAGGAAATACCGTAGCTGCCGCCAGATTCAGAGGACTCCAGTGGGACTAGCTTTGGTTCTGCTCGCGCCAGATGGCTGGGGTTGTTCCTGCCATGGCGTGGAAGACCCTTGTCAAGTGGCGTTGATCCGCAAAGCCGCACTGGAGCGCTATGTCGCCGAGCGGAAGGTCTGTCCGTCTCAGCAAGTCCTTGGCCAGGTCTACGCGCCTCCGCTGTAGCCACCGGAACGGCGTGCAGCCAGCCGTCGCCTTGAACTCCCGGATCAGATGCTGCCACGAGATGGCGCACTCGCGCGCAATGTCGGCTACGTGCAAATTGCCTTTGAGGTTGGCCGCCAGCATCTCCTGCACCCGAAGCACCTGGGCGCGCGTGAGGCCGCCTCGCGCTGCCGTCTCCTGCGGACGGACGCTGTCGCCATACCGGTCAGCCAGATGAGCGGTCACCGTGAGTCCCGCCGAATCGACAAAAAAGGGGCTTGCCTCCTGCGGACGGGCAAAGTATGGCAGCAGTGCCCGGGCCATGCCAGCCATCGTCTGGTCCTCAACGCCGTATGGGCACGATATGTTCCTGACGCGCCGGCGTCCATCGTCGCGCGTAAGGGCGTCGAGCGACGCGCGCGGGATCACGAAGTCGACGATCTGGTAAGGCTCGCGGATGTCTATCTGCAGTTCGTCGTCCAGCTGGTAGATGCGCGTGGAATCGGCGGCAAATCCGCCTTTGGTCCAGGATCTTCCCTTGCTCAGCACCTCGTGGTTCGATACTCCGGTGATGCTGACTCCGACGAGGAAGGTATCTTCCACCGGAAGCCGCCCGGTCAGTCCTAATCGCTTCTGGCCTGCCATGACGCTCAGGGTTGCCAGCTGCGGACACTGAAGCGAGCGCGTAGCCAGAATCGGAGGCTCGCCCGTATCCTTCTGGCCTTGATAGGCGCGGAACAGCGCTTCGCCGCAATGTGCACGCATAACTGCCATCTCAACCTGCCGTAAGTTTCATGTTAGCCAAAAAAGAGGGCCACCTGCAAAATAATGCGATTTTTTGGTCGTAGATGTTAAATTTTGGTCTCGTATTGCCGCCCTGTTTTTCGATAAGCTACGGCTATCTGCATCCAGACAGTTCCCTTTTATTCGCCGGGGCTACCAGCCCCGGCCTGCCTGGAAGCAATAACAACGACAGAAACAACGACAACGACAAGAACAAAGACAAGAGCAACGACGAAGGCAGCGGCAATAACAAAGATGATGAGGTTGGAGATGACGGGAAAAAGTTTTGGGACGGGTTCTCTTCGAGGGATGATCCGGTGGAGCGTGGCCGGAGTGGTGATGATGGCGCTGGTGGTGGACGGCGGAGTAGCGCGGGCGCAGAGCGCCTTGCCCTTCAACTCCATCTTGGTTAGCGGCCCCGTGAGCGGCGCGACCTACAACAAAGTGGCGGTGGACGGCAGCGGCAATGTCTTTGTCATAGCTGGAACCGACGTGCGTGAGTTTCCGGGCAGTTGCCTCAACGGCCCCAACCCCTCGGGTTGTTCGCCGGTGACAATCATCAGCGGCATCTTTAGTGCTTCCAGGGCTCTGGCAGTGGACCACAGCGGCAATGTCTTTGTCGGAGACGGCTTTTCCTCTGCGATATCCATGTATCCGTGCGGCAGCGGCCTCAGCGGCCCGAACCCCTCCTGTCCGGCTTCACCTGTTTTGCTGGATGTCAGCAACATCGCCTCCTATATCCCCCAAAGCCTGGCAGTGGACAGCAGCGGGAAGCTCTTTGTCGCAGCTGGCACGAACTACTTATGGGAGTTCAGTTGTCTTGCGACCCCTGCATCCTGCTCGGCTACGCGATACAGCACTTCTAATTACGCTTCTGTAGCCGTGGACAACAGCGGCAATGTCTTTGCCGCGGGTTATACCAATGTGTATGAATATCCCGGCAGCGTCCTTGGCGGCGCTCCCACTTCGCTGCCCGGCAGCTTCTCCAGCATCCAAAGCATCGCTGCGGACAACGGCGGCAATGTCTTTGTCGCAAATGCCATAGCCAATCTGGCACAGATGATACCGTCCGGCTGCGGCGACGACGGTTGCGTGCTGACGCTTCCCGGCAGCTACAGCAATCTCAGGGGTGTGGCGGTGGATGGCAGAGGGAATGTCTATGTCGTCGATGGCCACGGGTTGACTAAGCTCTCGCCGGAGTTGAACTTCGGTTCGGTGGCTATCGGGACGGCTTCCAGTTCGATGGAGGCGCAGTTTGCGTTCGTCACGGGCGGAGCGATCGGAGCGCCGCAGGCTCTTACGCTGGGGGCGGAGAATCAAGACTTCGCCATCAACAGCGCCGATCCCGGCACCTGCGCGGCGGACGCTGCCGCAGGCACTCCGCTCACGGCGGGCGATACCTGCACAGTGAACGTAATCTTTTCGCCGAAGTTTGCCGGAGAGCGCAGGGGAGCCGTGACGCTGACCGACACCAGCGGCAACGTGATCGCCACGGAGTATGTGCATGGCATCGGGACGGGTCCGCAGTTGGCGTTCAACGCCCCCATGCCCGCGACGCTGCCCACGCTGGGCAGCGGCTGGGGCTATACCTGGAACGTGGCGGTAGATGGAGCAGGCAACGTCTATGTCACGGACTATGGCAGAAATGAGGTGGATGTGATGACGCCGGGGTGCGCGAGTTCCGGC
>WQYS01000101.1 GCA_009781125.1 Acidobacteriaceae bacterium
ATAGGTGGTGGCGAGCTGGAAGTCCATACATATCAGGATAGACGGGCGCGGCACGGACAGGGGAGAGAGATATATGTCGGCGTCAACGTAAGAGGTTTTTGCTTCTAGGTACGCCAAGCCTTCAGGCTTGGCTCTCTCGGGCCGCGCGTTTGAATTGGGCTTTAGCCCCTGGGGTATGCATTCTTCTCAACCGACAAAAGAGCATACCCCAGAGCCTAAAGGCTCTTTTCTCGCATACTCCTATAGAGAGCCAAGCCTGAAGGCTTGGCGTACCTAGAAGCGGTTCGCGCTTCGCACGAATAGTGTGTATACGATCACTCTGAGAAGAGAAGTTGTCGCTTCACATCTTCACGCCACGAAACAGTTCCGCAAGGCTTATATCAAACGCGTCGGCGAGCAACAGGATTGTCCGAAGGCAGACCTCCTTCTTGCCAATTTCCAGATCGGATACATAGCGTTCGTTGATACCAGCTTCTTCTGCAAGGTCGATCTGACGCCAAGCTCTTTCCTTCCGAAGTTCTCGGATTCGTTTGCCAAACGGCTTGCAGATATCTCTTGTCACTCCTACTATAGTCGGATTATGATGAAAGTAAAATTTGTACTATCGTCGGAATTTACCCAATTCCGAATCACTCTGAACAAATAACCGTAGCTAGTTAAGGAGAGAGCATGGCAACAGATCCAAAGAAGTCAGCAAAGGCCCTGAAGAAGATTCAAGATATTCAGTGTTGCTATCCCTCCTCAGAAAGAACGACTATGAAATACCCTCTGTATGCCGTTTGTGCGGCTATTGCCCTCACTTTTTACCCCGTCATTGATGCAACGGCGCAGAAAAACGATAAGACATACAAACACGCCTCTCAATATCAGGTGGCGGTCCTCGACCAGAACCTGCGTGTTGCTACGGGAGAGGATGTCACTGCCGGGAAGACAAGCACCGACAGCAAACTCGATGCGGGTGGCCAAGGAATTCACCTGTTGCACACAGACGCCGGAGACTACCGTGTCGAGGCTCCCGTGAACACCGGCCGGTCCCTTCTGTCGGCGATGGCGTCCGACCGTTACCACCCCGCAGTTACAGTCCACAACAAGTGGTTCCTGGACCACGTACAGCCTGGAACCAAGGTTTTGTTTGCCTCACAGTGTGCAGCTCCCAAGAAGAAGCACCCGAACGATACGGTCCGTTGTACCTTCTGGTTTCCCAATCCCGACAGCACCACGCATGAATATATGACCCAAGGCGACTTCACGCCGTTCCAGGAGGGAGATGGAAGCAACACCAATAAGACTGCAAACGCACTATGTGGCACTGGAAAGCTGTCCCCTTCCACAGAAGCCGAGATTTGCGATCCAAAACCTGCAGTAGCTCCGGCCCCAACCGGATCCGCTAACGCAGAAGCACCGGTTGCCCCCACACCTGCTCCTATCAACAACTAACGCAACGTCACGCTTCGGATTGCCGGGTGCCCCGTATCTGGCGCTTTTTGCCAGATGTGGGATGGAGTGGCGACCCAAGCCCGCATCTGGCGATAAGGCCGCCAGATACGGGGCACCCAGATTTATAGCTGCAGGATGGTCTTCCACTCAATAGGTGAGTTTACAAGTTGGTCCGGATGGGCTGCGGCGAGTGTGTGGGGCGAGAGGCCGTAGCTGCAACCTACGGTCTTCGCGCCTGCGTTGCGGCCGGTGAGGATGTCGATGTCGGAGTCTCCGATCATCACGGTCTCGCTGGGCAGGATGACTTTTCCTGCTAACGCCGAGGCCTCTGAGATCAGCGTCAGCAGGCCATGCGGATCAGGCTTCTTTGTGTGGAAGCTGTTGCCTCCGTAGTTCTGGAAGAAGAAACGATCCATGCCGAAGTGCGCGCAGATATCGCGTGACGGATTCACCGGCTTGTTCGTGAGTACTGCCATGAGCATGTCCGGCTGCGCTGACCGGATGGCCTCAAGCGCGTCAATCACTTCGGGATAGACGTAGGTGTAATCGAGCTTGTGGATGCGGTAGTAATCGAGGAAGTATTTGAGCGCGTCAGCGACATACTCTTCGTCATGCTGGTCGCCCTCCGGGTCGCCGAGCGATCGGCGGACCAGCATGGAGGCTCCGTCGCCGATGTAACTGGCGATCACCTCGTTGGGAAGTTTGGGCTTTCCCAAGTGCTCCAGCGTGGCGTTAATGGAGTTCGAGAGATCGATTCTGGAGTCAACCAGAGTTCCATCCAGATCAAAGACGAGAAGGTGCGGCGTTGTCATAAAATGGGTCCTTATTATTCTGTTTCCACTAAAAATCGTCATCCTGAGCGTAGCGAAGGACCCCCGTATTTCGTTTATGCGAGGCATGATTTTTCGGGTTTCCATTGAAGTTCTTTGCCACAACAGGCAAAATGCGGGGGTCCTTCACTTCGTTCAGGATGACGACATCAGGGGGATTACGGAGATTATAGGCATCAGGGTATTCAGCCTCCGAGGTCGATGAGGTGAACCTCGCCCAGCGGCTGGCCGAGGAACGAGTTGCCGAGCCGCTGGAACTTTGCAATCGAGTCGGTGGCATAGAAGGTGCAGCAGGGCGCGGAATGCGTCGCCGCAGGCGGAAGTTCGGCGGCCAGCGCGCGTGCGGTGGACTCGGCGGAGTCGATCACCTGCATGGGGTGGTGAATCTCCTGCAGGATGGTATCGATCAGCGGACGAACCAGCGGGTAATGCGTGCAGCCAAGCAGAAGAATGCTGGCGTCCTTAGCCTCGGCGAGCGCCTCCAGCAGATAGATGCGCAGTACCTCCGCCGTGACGGAGTGGTTGATCCAACCCTCTTCGATCAGAGGCACAAGAAGCGGACAGGCCTTCTCCGTGGCGCGAAGGCCCAGCGCGTTCAGCTCCCGCGTGTAGGCTCCGGACTGCGTTGTGGCGGCTGTGGCCAGCACCAGCACATGGGCCGGACTCTCTGAGCCTGCGAAGGCTGCGAGCGCTGCCTGCGCTCCGGGCTGGATCACTCCCAGGACGGGGATCGTCAAGGCAGCCTTGATGTCTTCGAGCGCGATCGCCGTAGCTGTGTTGCAGGCGACGACCAGATACTGCGCTCCCTGGTCGGCCAGGAACTTTGCGCTGGAGACGGCATAGCGGGCGATGGTCTCTCTCGACTTGGAACCGTAGGGCAGCCGCGCCGTGTCGCCCAGGTAAATGTAATTTGCACCGCCGTTGAGCGGGAGCAGCTCGCGCAGCACGGTGAGGCCGCCGAAGCCTGAATCGAAGACTCCTATAGTGGTCATGGCTGGGCCTCCTTCGTGGGGCTGGTGATATCGGCGACGGGGTACGCTCGCGCCAGATCCGCATGACCGGCCAGAGTGTCGCGCGGCTGGCCATCGACGAGAAAACGCACCTCGGAGACCCGCGGAAATGCCCCATGCAGAGTCTTCAGCATCGAGAGCAGCGTCAACTGCTCGGCCTCGATGCCGGAGGGATGATTGTCGGCAAATGCGCCATGCAGATTGATGATAGCAACCGAATCGGCATTCATGAAATAGACGTCATCGACGGCAGGGCCAGCGTCCGCATTGTCCAGCGGATGCGCGGAGTCGGGCTGGGCATAGAGGGCCATTAGCTGGTCGAGCAAAGCTCGCGCGCGTGCGCTGGCGTCCTTCGGCAGAGCCGTTTGCGCGTGCGCCGGAGTGATGCTGGCGTCCGTATCGCTGGCCATGTAAAAGATCACATCTACGGTGTCGGTTGCGGTGGGCGCGCCAAGAGGAACGGAGTTGTTCAGCGATCCCAGCCGCTGCCCGGCCTGGCGGCGGCTGTGAATCAGCACCAGCCCCATCAGGATGATGGCGCCGACAAGGCTCCAGAAGAGAACGCGCTGATAACGAGGGATCATTCGCCGGTTCCTTCATGCTCGGCGCGAAACGCGGTGAGAGCCTTCACGATACCAGCGACGATGCGCTGCTGATAGGCATCATTCGTCACCGCAACAGTCCGCGAAGCAGGCGCGATCTCGATGGCGACGGCGGCACTGATGAGGTTGTCGATAGGCGGAACCGAGGCGCGCATCTGAACGACGGAGAGCTTCGGTGCAGGCTTGGCGTTCTTGAAGGCGGCGCTGAGTTCACCGGCCAGAGTCAGGCTCTCTAAGATGCTCGTGGCCTGCGCGGTCTGCCAGCGCCGGGGCGCGTAGCCGTTTCCGCGATCTGCAGCAGGCAGATCAGAGGTCACGATGTGGACTCCTGAGCCGCTGCCGGTCGCGTGCAGAAGAAGACACGCCAGCGGACGGGCATGGTTGGCGATTCCAGCCCGCTGGCCGGCAGAGAGCGCGTTGGCGGAGTCGTTGTCGCGTGTGGTGAGGACGGTGAATCCCGCAGTAGTGAGAGCTGTGCGCAGCCGGGCGGAAAAGGAGAGAACAACATTCTTCTCCAGAAGGCCGTCGTCCAGGACGGCTCCCGTGTCCGTGCCTCCGTGCGCCGGGTCGAGCACAATGACGTTGCGGTAGAAGGCCGGAACAGGCCTGGGCGTCGTGGAGGCTGATCGCGAGCTGGGGATTGTCTTCGGATGTGCTGGAGTCTTCGCCGCGCGTGACTGAGCCGCCAGCGAAGGACATAGAAACAGACACAGCGTGAAGATTGCTGCTGCCGTCGAAATTTTATTTAGAGTCAGCGTGGCCACTTTTGTGCATATACATCTTATCGAATGAGACGGGGAAGTGCGCGTCTGCATGGAGGCGCGAGGATGTTCAGGGAGAAACGATGACGCAGGCGTTGGCGGGAAAATCAGCGGCGGTCATAGGCGGGATGCACGGAATTGGCCGTGCGATAGCGCTCGCGCTGGCCTGCGCGGGAGCCGGTGCCGTAGCCAGTTCGCGCTCCGGGGACGCGGCATCTTTTACAACAGGGCAGATTCTTGTCGTCGATGGAGGTCTGCTGGCAAGCGGCGTCAATCAGTAAAGGATTCCCGCGTTTGCTCATGCGATCGGTGGGCTGGAAACAACTGGTTATGTTAGATTTGACCGATGGGAGAAACTGCGGCCTGTCCTGAGCTGTAGGGCTAAGAGCGATTCCAGGTCTCCCGGCGCGTTTCATACAATTCGACGCCACAGGCGTACGCAAGTAAGGAGATTGAACCATGAACAAGATCAGACTCGCGGGTGTAGCGCTGGCGCTGGTTTCCTCGGCCACCCTGGCAATGGCGCAGAGCGGCGGCGACACCTTCAAGGCAAAGTGTGCCATGTGCCACGGCGCCGACGGCACGGCAAGCACTCCGATGGCCAAGGCGCAAAAGATCGCTTCCTTTAAGTCGCCGGAGATGGTCAAGCTGTCGAATGCGGCGATGATTGACTCCACCAAGAATGGAAAAGGCAAGATGCCCGCCTTTGCAGGCAAGCTCACCGATTCCCAGATCAAGGATGTGGTTGCTTACATCCGCACCCTCCAGAAGTAAGCATAAGCAGAGGCTGGGTGCGCGGTACCTGGCCTCTCCCAGTCCGCGCCCGACAACCTCTCTCCGTTGTCATTCCGAGGTTGCTGCTGCGACCGAGGAACCTGATTTTCCTTCTCCTGAGAAACTGACTTGGAGAGAAGGGCAGATCATTGTTATACTTGGCTTGCGTTGCTGGATTTCAGCCGACCTCCCAGGTAAAGGCCGATGCAACAGAGACGTACACTCCGGGCGTATTTGGCGCGCTCGTGGAGGTGTTTTGCAAGGAAGCCAAGGCCAGGTAGCTCAGTGGTAGAGCGCGGCCCTGAAAAGGCCGGCGTCGGCGGTTCAATCCCGTCCCTGGCCACCATTCCTTTACGAAAATCCTTCAGGACATTATGCGGCTTTAGCGCATGAATCGGCTTCCGCCTCAAACCCGCGAAGCCGCAATAAACTATTGATTTTAGAAGATGGTCGGGGCGATTGGATTTGAACCAACGACCCCCTGGTCCCGAACCAGGTGCGCTACCAGACTGCGCTACGCCCCGAATTGATGAGTCTTGACTAGTTTAG
Source organism: Acidobacteriaceae bacterium (assembly GCA_009781125.1). The sequence continues at coordinate 5,964 of WQYS01000101.1, forward strand.
CAGAAATTGAAGGCGATGCATCTGCAGATAGCTCAATGAAGCCCGACGTTACCGGACTATCTGTCTTCCGGCGCGGGAACCATGACGGCGTTGGGGTCTACCTTGGGAATGCCGAAGTGTCCGCCGAGATGAATCAGATCGAGCGGGCGCAACATGCCGGAGATCTGAATCAGGCTCATCTCGCGCGGCGCGCGCACCAGCACCGTGACATCATCGATCTCGGTGCCATGATAGTGGAGCCACAGGTCGGTGACCGGATGAGCGGGTTGAGCGCCCTTGGCTGGCGAAGTCGTGTTGATCAAGTGCCTCCATCCGGCGGCGTGGTAGGCGGCGTTGACGCTGTTCATCGTCTCGGGGATATAGAACGCCCGTTCGGAGTAGCGATAGGTGTCGAAGGTGATGCTGTTGAGCACGACGCCAGCCGGTTTGTCTCCGAGGTAGCCGCGGGCAGCGTCCAGCGTGGAGCGGTCGAGGCTGAAGGAGACGTGCGATCCGGGCTGGTCCGATAGCTGGCTGAGAAGGTCATCCACGCCGACAGGCTGTTGACCCTGGGCGCTCATGCCTGCAAACGGGACCGCCAGCACGAGCGCAAGCAACACGGCAGCGAAGCGAGGGCCTGTGAGGTTCATGGCTGAAAGCCTCTATTGCTCTGGTTTAGGTGCGAAGTATCCCTTCTGGGCGCGAACGTAGTAACGGCGGTCGAGGGCCTGCAGGTAGATGGTCCGGAAGGAGCCATCCTGCTTGAAGTTGGCCGGGCGGTAAACGAGCGAGTACTGGCTGCGCAGCTCCTGCTGAATGTTGCGGAAACCGTTGGATACATCCTCAATCTTTGTGGGGAAGAAAACCGTTCCTCCGGTAGCTTCGGCGATGATCCTGAGGACATCGTCGCCCTTGTCTTTGGTGGGGCTGACGTCGGTGCTGATGGCGTACACGATGGTATCGGCGCGCTGGCACATCTTGATGGCGTCGGACTGCAAGGCGCGGCTGTAGTCGTCGTTGCCGTCGGAGACAAGGATAATGGCGCGGCGCACGGCTGTATCTTCTTTGAGCGTGAGCATCTGGTCGCGGCAGGTCTTGTACAGCGCGTCGTAGAGCGCGGTGCCTCCACCCGGACGCAGCTTGCGGATGCCTTGACTGAGCAGGTCGATGTTATTCGTGAATCCCTGTGCGATCTCGGGATGGTCGTAGAACTCTTCGACGAAGGCGCGGTCGTTGTGATGCAGCGTCTGCAACAGGAACTCGATGGCCGCCTCCTGCTCGAACTCGAAGCGTGAGCGGATGGAGTTGGAGGTATCGATCATGATGCCCACGCGCAGGGGCAGGTTGGTCTGCTGCTCGAAGCGGAGCACGGCTTCAGGCGGGCGTCCGTCGTCGAGCAGGCCAAAGTTCTCGCGCTGAAGGCCAGTGATGAAGTGGCCTTTCTTGTCGGTGACTGCGAAGATGAGGTTGACCTCGTTGACCTGCACCTTGATAGTGTTAATCGGGTCTTCAGGGCTTGGAGAATCCGCTGCTGGTAAAGACGTAACCACGGGTGCTGGAGGCTGTGCCGGAGCCGCTGGCTGCGTCTGGGCGTGCATACGGACAGAACTTGTGAAGACCAGCAAAGCGGCGGTCAGCAAGAGGGCGGAGCGATAGGTTCGGTCGAAGGCGGTCACTGAAGCGATTTTACCGGAGTTGGCCCTGAATCGAAACGGGTTGACTACAGGGTCAACGTACATCAAATTCGGAGACGGGATCGCTTCTAGGTACGCCAAGCCTTTAGGCTTGGCTTCTATGGACTTAGCTGTATAAGGGGCTTTAGCCCCTGGGGCATGCAT
>WQYS01000102.1 GCA_009781125.1 Acidobacteriaceae bacterium
GGACGAAGGCCGGAAGCTGGACTATCTGCATCGCTACGACCGCCTGGGTCTGTACGGCGAGATGGATACTCTTGTACAGGAATATAAAGAAAAACGAGCGCTGGAGCTGGGAACGATCTCTTCGACGCTCGATTCTCTGGCCCGTGACGAGGCTGTCATGCAGAGCGTGCGCACACGAGCCGCAATGCTTCTCAAGCAAGTGGATGATACGAAGTCTACTCACGCACGCTAGCGCAGTGTGTCGCATATACGTGTCTTTGGGGATTGCGTGAGAGCTTTCGGGTAGTGTCGAAGCAATAGCGCCGAAGGCGCGTCCTATACCAGCCCAGGGCGAAGCCCTGGGAACAGATGCCTAACGAAGATCAAGGGCTGTAAGCCCGCTCTATAACGGAGGCCATAGGGCGGGCTTTCAGCCCTTTGTTCGTAATTACACGCTTTACCCAGGGCTACGCCCTGGGCTGGTATAGATCGCGCCGTTGGCGCTATTTCAAAACTCTTGTGTGAGCGCGCGATACAGGCGCGCCATCGATTCCAGCGGGATAGACTCGGCGCGCGCCTGCACAGAAACCTCCGGCGGCCACGCGGCAGCTAGCCGTTCGGCGGAGTGGCCCGCAGCGCGCAGGTTGTTCTGAAGCGTCTTGCGTTTTTGCGCAAAGCTCTGCTTGAGGAAGAGGTCGAACCCGGCGGGGTCTACCTGCAACTCCTCGAACCGTGGCGCGAAGTCAAGGCGCACGACGGTGGAGTCCACCTCAGGACGCGGCGAAAAGGCCGCAGGCGGCAGCGTAAACAGATTCTCCGCGCGCGCGGTCATCTGCGCTGTGGCTGAAAGCAGGCCGTACTCGCGCACGCCCGGCGCAGCCGAGACGCGCTCGGCGACTTCTCGCTGCATCATGACTACGGCTCTGGCAAGTGCGCCCGCGCGGGCTGCGGCGAACAGATGCAGCAGGATGTCCGAGGTGATGTAGTAGGGAAGATTGCCGATGACATCGAGCGTCTCGCCGGGCGCTGTGAATGCCGTCAGGTCTGCCTTGAGCACGTCTGTCTCTATAATCTCTACATAAGACAATTGACAGAAGTTTTCCCTGAGCCGGGCGGCAAGTGTGCGGTCCAGTTCGAGCGCGATCAGGCGCTGGCAGCGCGGAGCGAGAATCTCCGTGATGGCGCCGCGTCCGGGACCGATCTCGACGACGGTGCGGTGACGAACATCACCCAAAGCGTCCACAATGGCGCGCCGTGCGGTCTCATCGACCAGGAAATTCTGTCCTAATTTTGGTTTTTGTTTCATGTTGTGGTTGTGTTGCCGTGCCGAACGTTGTTGTCTTTGTATAGACTATCGTTTCGGTGCTAGAAGCGGAGAGAAGAAGGATGAAGATCGTTTTTGCTGCATCAGAGTGCGCTCCCTGGGCCAAGACGGGCGGGTTGGCAGACGTTATCAGCGGTTTATCGAAGACGCTGGCGAAGATAGGACTCGATGTCTCGGTTTATATTCCGTACTACCGCCAGGTGGCGAAGGCGGTTCCCAAGCCTCGGGTTGTGATCGAGAGTGTCACCATTCCGTTCTCGTACTACAACCGCTTCGCGCGCATTCTCGACGGCGGCAACGCGGGCGGCGTGCAGACTTACTTCGTCGATATGCCAGAGCTGTTCGACCGTGAAAACTTCTACGCGACTCCATCCGGCGAATACTTCGATAACGCCGAGCGCTTCGGCTCCTTCAGCCGCGCCGTAATCGAGGCAACAAAGATTCTGGGCGTCCCCGACATCTTTCATGTGCACGACTGGCAGGCAGCGATGGTGCCGGTCTTTCTGCGCTCGCTGTACTATTTCGATCACGTCTTCCGCAGCGTTCCCTCGGTGCTGACGATCCATAACGGCGGCTACCAGGGCACCTTTCCACCGCGAACCATGGAGACGCTGCTGCTGCCGTGGGATATGTTTACGCTCAACAAGCTGGAGCAGTACGACCGGGTGAACTTCCTCAAGGGAGGCATCGTTTATTCGGACGCCATCACCACCGTCAGCCGCAAGTATGCTGAAGAGATTCAGACCGCCGAGTACGGCAACGGCCTCGAAGACACGCTGCGCAGCCGCAGCGGAGATCTGTTCGGCATTCTGAACGGCGTTGACTACGCGGAATGGAATCCGGCGACCGACCCCTACATCGCAGCTCACTACACGCCGGAAAAATTGAACGGCAAGAAGCAGTGCCGCCGCGATCTGATGCATGCCTTCGGCTTCAATGGCGTCAGCGACGAGACGGCCGTCCTTGGCCTGGTCTCGCGCTTCGCCACGCAGAAGGGCATGGATTTTATCGTCGAGATCATGGACTGTCTGGTGCAGCACGACATCGTTCTGGCCATGCTCGGTAACGGCGAGGAGTACTACGAGCGCCTGCTCACAGAGATGGCCGCGCGGTATCCGGCGAAGGTGAAGGTCAAGGTGAAGTTCGACACCGTGCTGTCGCACAAGATCGAGGCCGGTTCCGACATCTTCCTGATGCCGTCGCGCTACGAGCCTTGCGGCCTGAACCAGATCTACAGCCTGAAGTACGGAACCATTCCGGTGGTGCGCGCTACCGGCGGGCTGGACGATTCCATTCAGGACGCCTCCGAAGGCGAAGGCAACGGCTTCAAGTTCAGCGGCTACGATTCTGCGGCTCTGCTCGAAGCGATTGAGCGGGCGCTGGTGACCTTCCGCGACAAAGCCACGTGGACGGCCATGATGAAGCGAGGCATGGCGCAGGACTTCTCCTGGGATGGCTCGGCGAAGGAGTATGTGCGCGTCTACGAGCGCGTGATTCAAAACCGGAGCTGAGCGGATGAACCATGTAGGATAGATCAGGCCGCCGCTTATCTCATGCCCGAAAACAAGGTTGAACTTCCGCGCGTTCTGAACGCATCGCACGCCACTTCGATGGTGGTTGGCATTATCATTGGCAGCGGAATCTTTCTGGTTCCGCGCGAGATGATGGCGGCGGCGGGCTCGTCGGCGATGGTGTATGCCGTCTGGATCGTGGCCGGAATACTTTCTCTGTGCGGATCCATGTGCTACGCCGAGCTTGCGGCCAGCAGGCCTGAATCCGGTGGCGAGTACGCCTTCCTCCGCGAGGCTTACGGCGATACGACAGCCTTCGTCTACATGTGGACATGGATCACCATTGCCAAGCCAGCGTCGCTGGCGACGATTGCCATCGGACTGGCGCGCGTTCTCGGCACCTTCTCGGCCTTCAGCTTTTTTGAGCGCTCTGCGATCGGCCCTATCCTCTGGGGTCAGGTCTTTGCAATAGCAATGACGTGGCTGATTACATGGCTGAATATCGTGGGCACGCGCAGGAGCGGCAACGTGCAACTGGCGCTGACGTGGCTGAAGGGGGTGCTGATCGTAGTGATCGCAGGATTCTGCTTCGGCCTGGCTGGAAGTCACGGATCGTGGCATAACTATGCAACTCTCTTCACAGGCGCACGCGGAGGCGTAACCGGATTCATGATCGCCCTGACCGCCGCGTTGTGGGCCTACGATGGCTGGAGCGACGTGACCCAGTTGGCCGGAGAGGTGCAGCGTCCGCAGCGAAGCCTGCCGCTGGCGCTGATCGGAGGCGTGGGCATCGTCGCCGGACTCTACATGCTGACCAACGCGGCGATCCAGTACGTGATGCCCGCAGCGGCCATCGCGGCAAATAATAGACCAGCGGCGGAAGCTATGCGGGTCATTGCAGGTAACTGGGGAGCGGCTCTGGTTTCGATTGGCATGGTGGTCAGCATCTGCGCCACCTTCGTCGGCAGCTCGCTCTCGAATGCGCGGGTGTCGTTTGCCGCCGCGCGCGATGGTCTGTTCTTCAGGCAGATGGCCCATGTGCATCCACGATTTCAGACGCCTTCGTCGGCGCTGATCTTTCAGGCTGCCTGCACATCGTTGCTGCTGATGTTCGTAGGCCGGTTTCAGGCGCTGTTTTCGCTGGCTATCTTCTCGGAGTGGTTCTTTTACGCGCTGACGGCGAGCACGGTGTTTGTCTTTCGCAAGCGCGAGCCGGACGTTGCGCGGCCCTTCAGCGTGTGGGGTTATCCGGCGGTTCCCATTCTGTTTATCGCTGCTGCGGTTATGCTGCTGGTGTTCTCCTTTGCCAGCGAGCCGCGAAACTCGCTTATAGGAACCGTAATCATCTTGCTGGGACTTCCGCTGCATTCCATCATTCAGCGGCGCAAGCAGTTCGCAAGTACCGTATCAAGGTAATCGGGCTATCTCCTGGGTGCCCCCTTCATGGCGCGGCCTTATCGCGTCATGAGTGGGATTCGGCCTGTTAGCGGCCAAACGAAAACGCAACTTGCAGGAGCCCGTTTTCAATGCCTGGGTTACTGTTAGCAGTGTCTGCGTTGGAGATGTGATGAAAGCGATACTCTACGCGGAGCGATCGATTTCCGAAGAGACTTTCCGATTGAGTTGGCCGCAGGTAGAACTCCAGGCCGCCGCCGATCTCAAGAGTGAAGTTATAGGAGCCAGCGCCTGCGATAGGGATGGGCCGCGTCGAAAAGAGGTATCCGCCAGCCAGAGAGAAGACCGGTTGCAGCCGCCGTCGCGGCAGCAGATTGAGCCGGAGTCCGAGCGGACTGAATGCCTGTCCGTAGGTCCAGCGGCGTCCGCCGCATATGTACGTCGAGGTGATCGTGTAGGTCGATCCTGCCGAAGGGCCGCCGGGAGGAAGAGTTCCTGTATATACCGGCGGATTGGCCGGACACTTCGTGGACAGTAAGGCAACCGTAGACGTTCCGCCGCCCGTATAGGCCGGAGGCCCGTTGTAGGTCTGGATCAGCGTGGCGGTGGGATCGCTCTCCAGAACCACCGGGTGCAGCTCGGCGAGGTAATACAACTCCATATACGGCGAGCGGTCGATGCGGTGAGTGTAGGACACTCCTATCGTAGCGAGCTTGCGGTTCATCGCCATGCCGCCGATGATATGGCTGGACGTGTCCGAGTACGCGCCGGTAATGCTGAAGGTGTTCTTGCGGGAGTATTGCGGTCTGCCCTCCGACTGGGCGTGGAGAGCGCAGGGCAGATCGCAGGCCAAAAACAGGAGTAAAGACAGCCGACCGATCATCTCTGGTTTGATGACCGTATCGCGGCTGACAATCAGGCGGGTACAAAAAAATGTTCGTGGCCGTCAAACGGCCACCGGTTTATGGCCGGCAGCCGTTTGGATTGGACAAAGGATTCGAAATAGGAATCTATACGCGGTGATAATCGGCGCGCCAGTTAACGATGGACTTCTTTATGTCTACGGGCCGGAGATTCTCGCCGAGGGTTTTGCGGACGAGGCCCGGCGCTTCTTCGTCAGATGCAAAACGAAGCGCGATGAGTTGGGGCGTGGATAATTTGCCGATACTTGCCCGTTCCTCGGCGGGAAGAAGCGTGGCCAGACGCAGCCGCTCCTCCAGGCGGATGATGCGGTCCTGTAGTTTGAGGTCGTTCATGCGCGTTCTCATGGTGAAGATCGTCAGCGTGAAGATGACCACGAGCAGCCAGAGATGCAGCAGGGGGTGCGCAGACCAGTGGCGCACGGTCACAACGATGGTAAAGATAAAGGTCAGGACAAGAACCGGGAAGACGAAAAAGTGAAAGACAGGATCGAAACGGGTGTGGTTGCTGAAGTTCTGTTCGGTGGCCATGGATGTCCTTTTGGGCTGGAATTACAAGCAGCAACAGCATAACATCCATGCGTCGCAGGTTTTGCGATAGGCTTGGCATATGGCGAAGAAGCGGATCGGAATCCATGTCGGGACCGCAGGCGGAATATGGACGGCGGTCGAGCGGGCCGTTGAGGCCGGGGCGAATACCTTTCAGATATTTTCCGCAAGCCCGCGGATGTGGCGGGCGTCTCCAGTCAAGCCTGCCGATGCGGCTAAGATGCGCGAACTGCGCGCAAAGTTTGATGTAAGCCCGGTTGCGATTCATGCCAGCTATCTGATCAACCTGTGCAGCCAGACGGAGAGCGTACGAACTAACTCGATCAGTGCCTTTCGCGGCGAGGTGGAGCGGGCGCTGGCTCTGGGCGCGGAGTTTCTGGTGGTTCATCCCGGAAGCTGGAAGGGGCTGACGCGCGAGGAAGGGCTTCGGCTGGCAACCGAGTCTATCGAACGGGCGGTCGAGGGGATAGACTTTGCCGGGAAGGACTTCAGGATTCTGATCGAAAACACGGCAGGCGCGGAGTTCTCGCTCGGCGGCAGTCTGGAGCAGGTCGCCGAGCTGGTGGACCGGCTGAAGCGGTGCGCTCCGGTGGCCGTTTGTCTCGACACCTGCCACATCTACGTGTCGGGTTACGACATCGTGACTCCTGCCGGGTACGAAGAGACAATGAAGCAGGTGGCGGCGACGGTCGGCCTAGAGGCCGTGAAGGTGTGGCACTGCAACGACGCCAAGGCGAAGCTGGGCTCGAAGCTGGATCGCCACGAGCATATCGGCGAGGGAACGATCGGGCCGGATGCGTTTCGGCGTCTGCTGCACGACAAGCGGTTCGCTCACTGTGCGTTTATTGCGGAGACGCCGGTGGATGCTCCAGGTGACGAAGCCAGAAATGTCGGCGTGCTGCGGACGCTGGCGGCGGGGTGAGTAGAATCATCTACAAGGGGAAACAATGTCTTCCATCGAAATGGTTAAGGAAAAACGGCGCGAAATCCTCCGAATCGCAGAGCAATACGGAGCAAGCAACGTGCGTATCTTCGGTTCTGTTGCGAGAGGTCAGGATGATGAACGGAGCGACATTGATTTTCTTGTTGAGCTACAGCCTGGACGCACTCTCTTCGATCTCGGTGGACTGCAAATGAACCTGGTCAAAATGTTTGGCCGTCCTGTAGATGTGGTAATGGAGAAGGGGATCGATGCAAGGATTCGCGACACCATACTCAAAGAGGCCATTCCGGTATGAGAAATCCCATCTATAGATTGAGAGATATCCTCGAAGCCATAGCGGCTATCGAGAAGTACCTTCCAAGTGACAAACAAGTATTTGAAAGAGAAGATTTGCTTCAGGTTTGGGTTTTTCGGCAACTGCAAATTATTGGTGAGGCGGCGAAGGCAATTCCAGAGGATATCAGAGGGCAAGCTCCCAATATTCAATGGCAAGAAATTGCAGGCATGCGAGATGTTCTCGTGCATAGTTATTTTAAGATTGTGTCCGAGGTCGTATGGGACACGGCGAATCAGGACATTCCGCTCCTGAAGCCCGAGATCGAGCGCCTCTTAGCTCGTTTAGAAAGCTCTGAATAACTGGTTGCGCCGGAATTAGTGTCTGGCGGCCTCCTTTACAATCGAAGGATATGCCAGAGATTGTGATGAGCGAGAACGAGAAGCAGGCGCGGTATAACCCGGCGGAGATTGAACCGAAGTGGCAGGCGCAGTGGGATGCCGACGCGAGCCTGTATGCAGCAGAAGGGCTCGACGCGGGCAAGCCGAAGTATTACTGCATAGAGATGCTGCCTTATCCCAGCGGACAGTTGCATATGGGACACGTGCGCAACTACGCCATCGGCGACGCTCTGGCGCGTCACATGTGGATGCGCGGCTATAACGTGCTGCATCCGATGGGATGGGATGCCTTCGGGCTTCCGGCTGAGAACGCCGCGCTGAAGAACAACACGCCGCCACGCGACTGGACGCTCGCCAACATCAGCGCCATGAAGAAGCAGATGCAGCGCATGGGCCTCAGCTACGACTGGGCTACCGAGGTCGCGACCTGTCTGCCCGAGTACTACCGTTGGAATCAGTGGTTCTTCCTGAAGATGTTCGA
>WQYS01000103.1 GCA_009781125.1 Acidobacteriaceae bacterium
CGAGGCTTGCGAGTGCAAGTGCGACGAGCCAGCGGCAGAGGAGCCAGCGGCCGAGGCAGAGGCGCCGGCGGAAGAGTGAGATCGGCGGTCGCGGGGGCGGGCGGTCCCTGTGAGTCGTCGGTATTGTTCTGAGGCTGTTGTCTTATGAATTGCGGGTCACGCACAACAAGGTGCGTGGCCCGTAATGTTTAAGCGGTCGGTTTTGGTGAGTGTGTGCGTCCGGCGAATAAAATGGCGTAGGCCATGGCGGCGATACCGATGAGGTTGACGACGTCCATCCAAATGCTAATGGGGGACGCGCCAAACGGCGCAAAGGACGAGCAACCGTAATAGTGAATTAAACCGATGGCATATGGGATGACCATTAGTGTGTGAAACCGTTGCCAGGTTTTACGTTGCATTTTGTTGCCAAGCAGGGCAAGGGGGATTAGGACGACAAGAATCATGACGGCACCGGCGCCGATATGCGACAAAGGTGATTTGGACGGATTGGCGCGGCTCCAGGCGTCCAATAGGAAAATGGCGACGTGAATCAAGACGAGGCAAAATGCGGTGATGCCGAGCCATTTGTGGGTGGCGTAGGAGGGGATAAGACGCGTGACGGTGGGCAGCCGGGTGGAGATAATAGCGCCGCAGGCCAGAGCGGTCAACGCTAGTGTGCCGAATAGTTGGGCGAGCCCAAAGCCGAATGAAATGGTGGTGGCGGGGTGTGAAAGGGCCCAGGTGAGCACGGTAACAGCGGCGGTGGCGATTAATGCAATGTGTCCCAGTTTCATGGCGGTGACCCTCTCGTCCGACAAGCAACGTTGCCGAGCAAGTCTAGCTGGTAAGGCCGGGTGCGGTGGGCCAATTCTGAGCATGGTAGGCGTGGTGAAAGGGTGGCATACGCTAACGGCGTAGAAGCAGGCACTGGGGTGCACTCCGTCTGCCACATATGGATGGTGCTGCTTTCCGTGCTTTGTAGGACAGCACCCCTCATGCTGCGAAAGAAATCACCCGTCATCGTGCGTGGAGTGGCAGGGTCACGGCACCGGTGACGGAGTTGTCGATTTGGCATTCGAGCTTGGGTCGCAGTTGGGTCATATTGTTTAATACAGATTGTCTTTTGTCCGCACCCCCGTTTGAGTGCCAGGGCCCTCGCGAGTTATCAAATAGGCGGAATTCCTACTAAATATGTTATGTGGGTGACCTTTTCCGAAATAATTTGTCGTCTAGTCGCCAATTATGTAGAATAGACTTGCTTCGAAACCCGCTTTCGGCGGACTTTTGAACAGATTTTCCGTCAGGCGCAGAGGTGCGTGTGTCGTATGTTCGCAAGAATATCTGCAGGCGCCGCTGACGAAGTATGGCGAAGAAATCCGTGAAAATATCTCGAAATGGGGTTTCAGGACAGACCCAGCATTCTTAATTAATCTAGTCTGCTTTGAAGGTGAGCAACATATGGCCGATCCACCGATCCCAGGAGGCGGCTCAATAGCCTCTTTGGCCTATTTTGCTAATGCCCTCGTCAGCGCCTACAACGGATACGCGCAAAGAAAACTGCAGCGGGAAGAGGGAGCGGAAAACCGACAACTCACCCGCCAGTTGGAGACAGACAGACAGAATTTTCAAATTGATCTGTTTTACAAGAACGCCCAACTGCAGCAGCGTCTTGTTGACCGCCACCATGAGCTGGCTTTGCTGGAGATTCAGGAAAACTTTGACAACACCTGCAAGACAATCGAGTGGCAGCTTTTTCTGCAGAAATGGCCTCTGTTGGTACTGCCCAGCGTGCTGCGGAGCAAGCAGATTCTTCCTGACCACACGACCTGCCTACGGGTTCTGTTTCTTCACAGCAACGATATGACGTCCGGTACCAACATCTATCCGCGCGTAGAGCAAGGATTGAAAGAGTTTGTGGATGACTATGCCAACGAGTTCAGTTCGAAACATATCCTTTTTGAGCACAATGCCTTCACTAGCCCAGTGTATGGTGGCGCTTTGGAGACCAACATTTATCACGCACTGAAAGATCTGCCCGTTGTCATTATTAGCGCGAACGTGGTGGACGACGAAATCAATCTGTCCCTGAAAATGTGGGGACTCGGTGATAATCAGCCAAAACAAGCCACCGTATTCAAAATGCCCTATGAGCGGAAAACGGTGAACGGCAAGCCCGATATGGAATACTGCCGGGCGATTGCCGACCAGATGCTCTCATATCTAAAGTTCATCCTGGGCTATGTTTATGATGCCTATAATCTGATCCAGTACGACCAGGGGCCTCTGTTGCCCTCCGTTGCCCGATTTGAGCTGGCGCAGGGGCGCAAAGGTTGCGTGCTGCAGATGCCCAATATCGACGAGGAGATCCGCGCTAAGTATACGGAGATGTTTTCTTTGCTGAGCGTTTTGTCCAGTGTGAACGAGAATAAGCGGATCGTGCAGCCTTACACACAGCTCCGATTTGCCGTCGCCATGAAGGAACAGATTCTGACCGGAAGCTACTTTTCCATGTTGCACGAGTCCTTGCGGGCGTGGACAGCCCTCAGGTCGGATCAGGATGCTCTACCGTTCTTGACGTTGTTGGCCAATGATCCGAATCTGGTGCCTCGCTACTGTTCTACGGCCGACGAGCAATATCTTCAAGAGTTGTCTTTTGAGATGGGGACGTGCGAGGTTGAGTCAGCGCTTACCTATGTCGACAGCATAGGGAAAATATTGCACCATTTCAAAGAACTGACCGCGGTCAGCGTATCCAGCCAGCCTGAGATATCGGGTCCAACCGTTTTTGATCTATAGGATCAGGATGGGTGTTGGGCACCATGAAGATACTCATGTTGGGCTATAGAGACGCCGGTAAGACGACCTATATGGCTAGCGCCTATGGAATGTTGAAGCGCGGCGTTAAAGGCTTCTATGTGAAGGGAAGCGACGACGACGACAGTTGGCTATCGGGTCTGTATCAATCCATCTGCCAGGGTCGCTATCCTCTCCTCACGGACAAGCGTGGCACCTTCAAAATGGATCTGTATTATTATGCCAAGCTGGTTCTTCCATTTGAGTGGGTGGATTATTACGGAGGCGTTATCACCGAAGAAAAATCCGCTCAACTGCTTACGGATATGGATGAATCGGACGGCCTAATGATGTTCTTTGAGGCACCTGCGCTGGTGAATGGCAACGAAAATGTCACTCAACTACGGCGTATGCTATATCTGGTTGCCAAGAAGCTTATTACCCTTCAGGATTATTTCACCGTCATTGTTGTACTCACGAAATGCGATCTGTTGAGTCCAGGCATCTCTGTTGACGAAGCAAGCGCGGCTCTGTCCAAGTTTGTCTCCAGCGCGGACGGCAACGAGAAAATATATCTGCGCGTGGTGCCCGTTTCTTGTACGGCTCGCGGCTTTGCCAATGTGGATCTGCCGCTGCTGGATATCTTGGACAGCGGGTTGCAGATCAGTTGCTTGCAGATTGCGCAGAAAGTCCAACAAGCTGCGGTGGAAGCCGTTGAGCGCGCAAGTAACATAGGTTTCTTTGACTGGGCCTTCAGCCGTATCGCCGGCGTTGAAACCAACGGAGAAATAGCGACAAGGCGGGCAAAAGAAGCCAATGAACAGTTGGATCTGTTCCAATCACTGAAGACGCCCATGGAGGAGCTCTCGGAATATGTCTCTTCGTATCAGGTGCAACTGCCGGAATCGATGGCGCCACCCAATGATAAGCAGCATGTCCATGCCAGCTCTGTCTTTGATATATGAAAAGTCGCCCCTGCGAGGCTATATCTGCAGTTATGGCGAGCATATGTCAAGAAGCATATAAACCTAGTTACATAGAAAGGCAAAAGAATGGCGAACAAGAAGGTCACCGTTATCGGGTCTACGGGTTCCGGGAAAACCTGTTACCTGGCTGGGATGTACTCCTTGATGAGTGTAGGCGTCAAGAACTTCAATGTGGTGGCTGTGGACGATTCCCAAAATTTCAACCTGATCCGTCTGTGGTCTGGCATGGATAAGGGTAGCAATAGAACGATGCCCGCACCTAGTGATCAGAAAGATCCGTATACTTTCAACCTGAGCCACTGCTTTATTCCCATTTGCGATTTCGATTGGCTGGACTATGCGGGCGCCGCTCTGCTGGATCCCTCGATGGGTTTGATTGACGAGATCAATGAGAGTATCCACTCTTCCAGTTGTCTGCTCGTTCTGGTGGACGGAACCTTTTTCAACGTAAATACGACGACACCGGAGGAATACCGCAGCGCTGTGCTCAGAAATCTTAAAAACCCAGGCTTGAGCGCGGAGATTTCACGTCTGAGCAGTCTTGCGTCCAAGGGGATCCATTTGCCGCCCATCATCATCGTGATCACCAAGAGCGACTTGATACCCCAAGAGAGGGCGTCTCAGCTGGAAGATATCTTGTTTGAGGCGTTCGGCAGCATTTTCGGAAAGGACAGCAACGCAGGTAAAGGTAGCAATCCCGACCGAGTGGTCATGATCGTCGCTGTCAGTCTAGGTGTTGGTTTTGCCGACGGCAGCGATATGGATCCGAGAAATTTTGAGCAACCCATCGGCTACGCGGTGCTGGCGATCCTTTGCAATCACATCGCTCCCTTGTACATCCGAGCCATTCATGAGAATCAAGGTGAGATCAAGAAACACACGAATCTCTTGACAAAATGGTGGTACAGCGGAGAGATCGCCGCTGCCAATCAGAATCTGGCGGAGCTGAAAGAGCTGGCCGACAAGATTTCCCATGATGTGTTCAGGCTGTTGGATCTATTCCCGGAAAAGAAGAATGTATATGTCAATGGCAATCGCAAAGACATCCACGGCTATTTCCGGGACGTGCTGAGAAGTCTGTTTTCGGTTTGAAAGGCGATTTTTGATGTTAGTGAGCCCTGTGATTCATTGCAGAACATATCAGATCGATTTCCGCAGTGTCCCGCTGTTCTTGCCTGGCGATATAGACGCCGCGTTTTTGATGCGCAATTGCCATGCCAGCACCTGGCAGATGATGGACCGGCAAATCCGGCATGTCGTATTTGCCGCGCCCGACCATATTGTTCTAGGTATCGTCACAACTATAGAGCAACTGTTCCAAATCTGCGGCAGGACACCGATCCCGGAATACTGCCATGTGGACAAGCCGGACGGGAGATACGCGTGTGGGTTTATCGGCGCTTCCATCCTAACGAGTTCCATACAAGCGGACCAGATCACTATCCCATCGCCCGCGGACTTTTTGGATATTTACCTGAAATATATCCCCAGTCGCTGGAATGAGCAGTATTCCGATGGTGAAAAGGTCTGGAGTTCGATGTTGGTTGAGTATGCTGAAACCGTGTTCTCAACCAGGTTTTCGGAAGAAAACCTGTTGAATCTGCCGGTGGATGGTAAGGGCTTCTATCATAAGAGCACACCGGAGTTTGATTGGCTAGCGTTTCAATCTGCGGCCTATCTATCCATCAAAGAAGGGATGCAGGTTTCGCTGTGTACCGACGCCACATTCTCGGGCATACAGCAGGGTAGCTTTTTGCTTTATACGCTTGCGGACGCCCCCGATAACGGCTGGATCTCCTACGAAAAGCGTATGCCGGAAATCCGTAAAGAACCCGTCGCGCAGAAGCCTCACAAAAGTGCAGCCGATCGATCCTTTCAAGACGCGGATCATGGTCCGTCAACGTACGAGGAGCGAATTGCCGCGCTGGCACCGTCAAACAGTCGAAAAACAAGGTTGCTGTCCAGGCTAAAGAGGCGGGATCTGGATGTACGGACCTTTGAGAGTGCACAGGAACAAGTGGACGATCACGCGGAAGGCCGTCACCTGAAGAAGTGTAAAAAACGGTTGCCATTACAAATCAATCGAAAAGGAGATTGACCGTATGATAGTTTCCTATGCGCCGGTAATTCATGCGAGAACGCAATACGTCGATTTTCGCTACGACCTGGTGGCGGCACCGGAGGGCTTCACACCGGAGGACACCAACTGGGCCAGGACACTCATTCTGAACAGCACCCGGTTTATGGATCAATGTGATTCGTCCGGGCGCCGGGTGGTTTTCGGCAACGGCTCCGTCTGTGTCACTGGCCTCACCATCCGAGTAAAAGATCTGTACCTGCGGTGCGGAATCGAGCCCAGGTACTACAAGGTGGACGAAAATGAAGGCCGGGAAGCGTATGTTTTTATTGGAATGGCCGTTCGGGTTGACCCGTCAGCGCAGGCCTTTGACGTTCCTGAGCGCACATTATTGGATGTCTATGAAAAGTATGTTGTTCCACGCTGGCACGAGACAATAGGGGATGAGCACTGTTTTCGTCAGACGAGCGTACCCTATGCGCAGATTGACGTACCGGCCGCGGGAACGCCGCTTTCCCTCGACACTTATACGCCGGCGCGCGGTGGCAAGGTGGTCTTGAGCACAGCCGACAATGAGCGTGATCAAGTGGCTGCTGGCGTTCTGGCTAGCGCACTTCAAGGCCAAAAGATCGCCTTTTGTTCTGATATGCCTAACGCAACCAGTGTTTTGGAAAGCCAGTTCGACTTGGTCACAACCCCCAACGCCGAGAGCATCCTGAGGGAAATAGCACGCAGAACAGGCGATGCGCAAGACGGCGGTTCGGAGGGATCGGGCAAGACAACGCCAGGCGTCAACCCGCGTGCGCAGACTTATGAAGAGCGTATTAGACGGCTGTCCCCACCCGGCGACCGTACAGGCCACGGTGCGAGCGGTGTTAATGAGCCCCATGGGCTCACTGCCGGAGATATTGGCCTCGGGGTTGCCGGTATCGCGGGCGTGGCATTTACAGTAATCGGGCTGGTTAGCTCTGCCAATCCGATTCTGCTTGCGACAGTCGGCGCTCTTACGGTGGTCTTCGTCGGGGTGGAAGCCAAAAGAATACTGGATCAAATAAATGAAACGAGGTAATTCCAATGCATGATCCGACATTTTTTGCACAAGACGACGCGTCTTTCTCGCATAACGCGTCCTTTTCATACGACGCGCCTCTCGTCGGTGGATTAGTCGGCAGTGACGTTTTCCATTCGCCGGAATATCTGGCCCTTCAAGACGGGGTCGCATTAAAAGAGATCACGCCTCATCTGATCGACAGCTTGGCAGAAACGATGATGGGGGCTTTCGGGATGCATGGCGTCGAAGTGATCCAGGACTATGGCGAATTCAACGCGGGCATGCAACCGGGCAGCGATGCTGTGCTTAGTTATGATCCGAATTTTCTCTGGTCCATGGGGCAGCAATTCGGCCCGGACGCCATTGTAGGCATAGTCGCCCACGAAGTGGGGCACCATATAGCCGACAACTATTTGAGTGCCGACGCCACATCCTTAGATCGCGAACAGTGCGCCGATTGCATATCTGGAGTTCTAACAAGGATGTATGGCCTGTCTCCTGACGCCATGGACGGATTCTATGCCAACATGATTGTTGCCGTGGGCGGAGATGATCACCCATTGGGCGGTATCCGGTCTGACGCCTTCCATCAGGGGTATGACTGGGCGTCTGACGAGCGGAATCAGGTCTTTTCCCACTTCTTGCTTCAGGACCCTCAGAATCTTGCCCAGATGCTGGCAGAAAACTTGCACATGTCTGACCAGGCTGTTCTATCCACGCTTCCCGACGGGAGCACGGTCGGCGAACATAGTCCCGTTCTTGGAGTGGGGTGACGATAAGGCGATGCGACATGCCAAGGCGGGACAAACTCAAGCCGCCATCGGTTTGA
>WQYS01000104.1 GCA_009781125.1 Acidobacteriaceae bacterium
GACCTCGTTCTTGTGTGTGGTCACTTTATCCCAAGTTGTGCCTGCCACGCGAGAACGTCCACCAATTGCATTGTTGCCAACTCCATGACTCGCCTTGGCAACTCAAGACCATAAAACCATCGAACGCTTCACCGAACGGCTTCCGGTTGATAACAGGGAGCCGTTCGCACATCAAGCAGAAAGCGATATGGAAGGCACTACGCGGGCTTATAGGAGGCCCGCGCCGCTTTGGTTATTCCTGAAGGTTCGGCGGAGAGCGCCCTATCGCTCCCTTGCGCCGTTTCTGTCTCCCGTTCGCAGGGTCCTATCACGCGCTTTTTGCGTGATGGGTGCGAACGGGAACAGAACCGCCGAACACGGTCTAACCAGAATGTTTCAATCTGATTCTTTCTGGTTCTGAGTGACTACGCAGCGACTAGACTAATAAAGAATCAGAAAGCCTCGCCGAGATGCAGCAGCAAGTGCCCCGACAGGCAGGGCGAGGAAATGCCGGTCTATGGAAAGCGCGGAAAACGGTGAAACTGTTTCCCGCCCTTCCCACAGCCCTTGCAAATCGAAAAAGCCGATTTGCACATTCCCCCGCCCACGACGGCGACGGGATTAATTATTTTTTTAACGACCAAAAACGGCCCGTGCCTGCGGAGGGCAGCACATACATTTCTGTCAGGAGACGATGAATTTGGGGTACGTTGTGGGGTATTTCTCGAATCTGATTTTATAAGTTATTTGTTTTGTTATATTTAGCGCATGAAATGGCTCCTGAGGTAGGACTCGAACCTACAACCCTTCGGTTAACAGCCGAATGCTCTGCCATTGAGCTACTCAGGAGTATGTTGTTGGAGCACACCCTCTCGGACGCACTGCGCTGGATTATTTATAGCAAATGCCGCGTATAAGGTCAAAACGGCCAAAGCGACTAAAGGGCCGTTTCCGTCTCTTCGACCTTGTCGCCTTCTCCAGGAGCCAGAAAGAGATTCGTTTCCACTCCGTGCTGGCGCGTGTAGAGATCGTAGTAGCGGCCTCCGCGTGCGAACAGCGAGGCGTGCGTGCCCCGCTCGACGATCTCCCCCTGCTCGACCACTAAGATCTGATCGGCCCGGCGAATGGTCGAGAGCCGGTGAGCGATCACAAAGGTCGTCCGGCCCTGCATCAGGTGATTCAAGCCGTTCTGAATCATGGCCTCGGATTCGGAGTCCAGCGAGCTGGTGGCCTCGTCGAGTATGAGAATGCGCGGATCGGCGAGAATGGCTCGCGCGATCGACAGACGCTGGCGCTGGCCGCCGGAGAGCTTCACTCCACGCTCACCGACGATGGTCTCGTAGCCCTCCAGGAAGCGCTCGGCAAATTCATCGACGCGCGCGATGCGGCAGGCCTCCATGAGCTGCTCCTCGGTCGCCTCCGGGCGCGAGAAGAGAATGTTCTCGCGGATGGTGCCGTCGAAGAGAAAGGTCTCCTGCAGCACGACTCCGAGTTGGGTGCGATAGCTGGCAAGCTGCACCGTAGCCAGGTCTATGCCGTCCACCAGAACCTGCCCTGAGGAAGCCGTGTGAAAGGCGCAGATCAGCGAGATGATGGTCGATTTTCCGCTTCCGGAGGAGCCTACCAGTGCGGTGACGGTTCCCGGCTCGGAGTCGAAGCTGACGCCATGCAGCACCGGCTTGCCGGGCTCGTAGGCGAAGCTCACACCGCGAAAGGCGACGTTGCCCTGAACCGGGCCGAGGACCGTGGCGCGCTCCGGGCTGGAGTCTTCTTTCAGTTCGGCGAGGATCTCCGTGGTGCGGTCGAGTCCGGCGACGGCCTCCGTAAGCTGGGTTCCGATGGCGACCAGTTGCACGATGGGAGCAATCATGAACGCCAGGAACATCACGTAGGTGACGTAGCCTCCCGTGGTGAGGTGTCCGGCGACCACCTGCTTCGCCCCCATGAACATAATGAGCGCGCCGACCAGGCCCAGCACCGCCGTCGACGCCAGCGACATCAGTGACTGCGCCGTGAGCGACGAGATGACGTTGCGCAGCAGGCGTTCGACTCCGGCGGAGAAGACGCTGTGCTCACTGGCCTCGGCGTGGTAGCCCTTCACCACGCGGACGCCGCCGATCGATTCGGTGAGTCGGCCCGTGACCTCGGCGTTGATCTTCGCCCGCTCGCGGAAGATGGGCCGGATGATCTTGAAGGCCCGCTGCAGAATCAGCCCGAAGATGACCAGAATCGCAAACGTAATCATGGTCATCTGCACGCTGAGGTGGATGAGGTAGCCGAAGGCGAACAGCGCCGTCAGCAGGCCGCCGAAGAAGTCGATCACACCGGTGCCGATCAGGTTGCGGACGCCCTCGACGTCGCTCATGATGCGGGCCACCAGCGTGCCTGCGCGGTTGGCGTCGTAGAAGGCGACCGGCAGGCCGCCGATGTGCGCCTGCACCTTGCGGCGCAGTTCGGCGATCAGGCGCTGGCCTTCCATCGAGAGCAGCTGCGTGAGGGTGAAGGAGGTCGCTCCCTGCACCAGCGTGGCCGCAATCACCACGCCCACGATGATGGGTAGAAGATGAAGCTGATGCTTGCCCATCACGTTGTCGATGAGGTAGCGCGTGGAGGCAGGCAGAACCAGACCGCTGGCCCGGTTGAGGATCATCAGCAGGAAGCTGCCGCCCAGCAGCAGGCGGCGCGGCTTGATGAGCTTCCATATCTCGGGCAGAACTTTTTTTAGCCTGGGTTTCGGGCGCGATTTTGTCAGATCAGCCGAAATAGAACGGCCTGGACCTTTCGCGGGGCGTTCGGGCGATTTCATTCCGCCGGTAAGTCTTTGTTCAAAAGAAGGCATAAATTCGTCGCAAAATACGACTATACGACGGCAGAAAGCCTTTTATGTAAAGGCTCCGCTTCTATATTGGATGAACGCCAGCGGAGTCCAGATGCGGACATATGGAGTGTGATTCCGGGTGCCCCGTTTATGCCGCAGTTCTATCGCGTCATGAGTGGGGTACGCTGATTGTTTGCTAAATTGACCGTTTACGCCGCGCACATGTTGCCAAAGGTGTGGTTCGAGGGCTAATCTGCATTCCTCTGAGAAGGTTGATCTCACTGGAGGATTCATGAGTGAACTGACAACTGGGATCCGGAACATCCTGAAGGGAAAGGGCACGGACGTGTGGTCAATAACCCCGGAAACAACGGTCTATCGTTCGATTGAGGTGATGGCAGAGAAAGAGGTGGGAGCGCTCCCGGTCATCGAGCGCGGCGAGCTGGTGGGTATGATGTCGGAACGCGACTATACGCGCAAGGTGATTCTGCAGGGGCGCTCGTCGAAGGAGACCACCGTGGCCGAGATTATGAGCACGCCGGCCATCTACGTCTCGCCCGAGCACACTGTCGAAGAGTGCATGCACCTGATGACGAATCATCGTGTAAGGCATCTGCCTGTAAAAGAAAAAGGAAAGGTGATTGGAGTGGTATCGATCGGCGACCTGGTGAACTGGGTCATCTCCGAGCAGGAGGAGACCATCCGCCACCTGGAGGCCTACATCAGCCGCGCGTGACCTCAGCCGCGCGCTGATCTGCGCACCTCAGCCGCCAGCTCCGCGGGCTTCCAATCGTTGGTTGGATACCAGGCAAGAATCCTTCCATCTTTGCCGATCACGACGGTCGAGAGCGAGTGCGTCAGCGTGTTGTCTTCGCCGGGAGTCACGCCTACTCCGAAGTAATGCGTGATGGCGGCGAGGTCCTTTGCTGACGGTGCGGCAAAATCCCAGTGTCTGAAGGCATCTTTGCCGCTTTCACCCGTGTAGGCTTCGCCGTAATCGCGCAGCACCGAGGGTGTATCGAACGCCGGATCGAAGCTGATGCTGAGCAGATGCGTTTTAGCGTAGACGGCAGGGTCGGCGGCGAGCGCGCGGTCAATCTCGGCGAAGTTCCGGCTCATGCGCGGACAGTAGTCCGCCAGCGGACAGCGCGTGTAGATGAAGGTCACCAGCAGAACCTTGCCCCTGAACTGCGACGTATGGATCGCGCGTCCGTTCTGATTGACGAGGCGGAAGTCGGGTACACGGTCTCCCGGCGCGGGAACATGATACTGCGCCGTGGGTCTGGTGTCCGGCTGTGCCTGCGCGACGATCACGATGTCATCGAGCACGGCGTCGTGATAGCCTCCATCGTCCTGCTGAACAATGAGGGTTGCCGTGATCCGGTCGCCGGGATGAAGCTCGCTGGCGATGCCGGGGTTCTTGAGCTTGTAGGGCATGGTCATGGCTTCCATAAAGCCTGGGATAGCCTCATGAGCGACCGTGACGGTTGCTCCGTTGATGCCGATCACTTTGCCACGCAAAGGAAAGCGTTTCGTGGCTTGTCCGGCTGTAGCGGGCTGGTTCGTCTTGCGGCATCCCGCCACCGGAAGCGCCATCAACAGGCACGCGCAGAGAAGCAACGATAGAGAATTCCGTGTCATGCAATCCTCTTTTGTTGGATGATATCTGCGACTTATAGGGTACGGGTTTTTCCATAGGTGGCGGGCGTATAACCGATAGATATGGACGGAGCACGGGAGCTGTCCGGCGATCTCGCAGAGAGACTCGAACGCGGGGCGGCGGTGATAACGGGAAATCAACGGGCCGCGCGCACCTTGCGCCGCGCGTATGACCACTGGTGTCATGCTCTGGGGCTGTCAGCGTGGCGTCCGCCGGTAATTCTGGCGTGGGAGACGTGGATCGCCGCGCTGTGGCGGCAGGCGGTACTGGATGGTCATGCCACACAGCTTCTGCTGACCGCAACGCAGGAGCACGCGATCTGGCGAGAGATTCTGCTGGCCGGCGAATGGAAGAGCCTGCGCAATGCCGATTCGCTGGCGGCGATGGCGTCCGAGGCGTGGAGCCTGCTCTGCCGCTACAACGCGCAGCACCGGCTGCGCCAGATTGGAGGCAGCGCCGACACGCTCGCCTTCCGGCGCTGGGCGCAACAGTTCGTCGAGTCTTGCCAGGGCGAGAACTTTATCGCCGCCGCTCAACTGGAGGAGGCCTTGTCCGGCATCGTCGAAGTCGCCGCGGCGACCGCTGATCTCTCCTTGCCCAAAGAGATTGTGCTGGCTGGATTCGATACGATGTCTCCGTCAAGGATGGCGTTTATTGATGTGATTCAGGCTAGTGGTATTGCCGTCGAAGAGATTTCGATAGGCACGGCGTCGCAGAAACGATTGCTGATTGAAGCAAAGGACGAACAGGAAGAGACACGCGCCGCCGCGCGCTGGATTCGCCAATATCTGGAGGAGCATCCTCACGCGCAGATTGGCGTCATCGTGCCCAACACCGAAGAGCGGCGCGCATCCGTCGAGCGCGTCTTTCGAGAGATATTGGCTCCGGAGCTGGAGAACATCGCCGCCACCAATGACAGTGCGCCGTATGAGTTTTCGCTGGGAGTTCCGCTCATCCGGACGCCGATGGTTGCAACGGCCTTGCGGTTGTTGCAGTGGGCTAAAAATGCTTTGCCGCTCGACGACATCAGCCAGATGCTTCTTTCGCGCTACTTCGCCTGGTCGGAGGAGGAGCGCGGAGCTCGCGCCGAGTTTGATGCTTTTGTCCTGCGGCAGGCGCGCTTGCTTCGCCCGGAGGCAACGCTGCGATGGCTCCTCGCAAGGATGGAGGGTCACGAAAAGATCGCCACGCTGAGAGCGGCGGTCCGAAAGATGGAGGCGGTTCGAGCACAGCGATTCGCCTCAGGCGAGCGCAGGCCGTATGCGGAGTGGGCCGCTCGCATTGGCGAGTTTCTTGACGCCGCCGCATGGGGCGCGCGCAACGACGAGAACAGCGTCGAGTATCAGACGCGCCGAAAGTGGGAGGGCGCGCTCGATGAATTTGCGTCGCTGGACTTCCGTGCTGAACGGGTCGAGTTCGCCGAGGCGCTGGCGCGGCTGGAGTGGATCGTGCAGAACACCATGTTTGCCACCGAATCGCGCGGCGCTGCGGTGCAGGTAATGGGGCCGTTGGAAGCTGCGGGCAGCCGCTTCGACGCGCTGTGGTTTCTCGGCGCGGGAGAGTTCACGTGGCCTCCGCCGGCTCGCAGCCATCCGCTGCTGCCGTGGCACTTGCAGCGGGAGTGCAAGATGCCGGGAGCCAATCGCGCCTGCGACGACGCGCTGGCCGCACGCATCACGCAGCGTCTGGCTGAGAGCGCCGAGACCGTGGTCTTCAGTTACGCAGCGGAGGCGGAGCGCGGACATCAGCGGCCATCTCCGGCGCTGGCCGGACTGGATCTTCAGGCCGAGCCGCTGCCCCGCGAGCCGGAGCGAACACCGGTTGCGCTGGAGCGCGTCGAGGACAGCACGCCGCTTCCACCGCTTCCGGACGAGGTCATTCACGGCGGCACGGAGGTTCTGCGCCTGCAGGCGGCGTGCGGCTTCCGCGCCTTCGCGGAGAGGCGGCTGTGGTCCACCGAACTGGATGAGAACGATCTGGGCCTGGACGCCGCCGAGCGCGGAACCATTCTGCATCGCGCACTGCAAAATTTCTGGAGTGAAGTGCGCTCGCAGGAGGCGCTGAAGGCTCTTTCAAACGATGAGCTTGAGGCGGCAATTCTGCGCTCTGTTGACGCGGCCTTCCGGAAGATCGATTCCCAGAATGGAACGCCGTGGGAAAAATCTTATGTGGATTTGTAGCGCAGACAGCTGCGCGGCCTGTTGCGGCAGTGGATGGAAGAGGAGAAAAATCGCCAATTGTTCCACGTGGAACAATTGGAGCGGGAGCTCAAGGATGCCCGGATCGGGCCGCTGCGGCTCGACGTGCGCATCGACCGCATCGACGCCGGAGCTGAGGGCGACATCCTCATCGACTACAAGACAGGAAAGGCAACTCCAAACGAATGGCTCGGGGATCGCCCCGACGCTCCGCAGTTGCCGCTGTACGCCGTGCTCACGGGCGAAGAGCCGGGAGCTCCATTGGAGGCGGTCAAGTTTGCCCTGGTGCGAGCCGGAGAGATGAAGCTGAAAGGCCTGCCCGATAGCGTGAACCTTGAGGAACAGGTCGAGAGCTGGCGCGTCGTGCTGGAGAATCTTGCCAGAGATTTTGCCGAGGGCGACGCGCGCGTCAATCCGAAGAGCTATCCAAAGACCTGCCAGTATTGCGCGCAGCGCATTCTCTGCCGGCTCGATCCGTCTTCGTTGGAAGAAGTCGAAGAGCAGGAAGCCGAGGAGGACGAGCGTGGCTGAACTGCTTAAATTTCCGGTTTCGCCGCAAGCGGCGCCCCCCGATCAGTGCGAGCGCGAGCAGGCGCTCGACATCACGCAGTCGTGGATCGTCGAAGCTCCTGCCGGATCGGGAAAGACCGGCCTGCTGATTCATCGCTACCTGAAACTGCTGGCCGACGAGGAGGTTCGGGAGCCGGAGCAGGTTCTGGCCATCACGTTTACGGAGAAGGCCGCGGCGGAGATTCGCGAGCGCGTGATATTCCAGCTAGTCCAGCTTGCGGCGGATCGCGGCGTTAATGAACCTGATGTTCAGCAGTCTCCCTTTGAGCGCGGCCTGCGAGCCGACGCTCAGGCCGTGCTCGGGCGCGATGCTGCACTAGGCTGGGGTTTGCTCGAACGGCCTGATCGATTGAATGTGCGCACCATCGATTCGGTCTGCGCGGAGATTGCAAGGTCGCTGCCGGTTCTTTCAGGCGCGGGAGGAGTGCTCGAACCTACACCTGAGGCGCAACCTCTGTATAGCGAA
>WQYS01000105.1 GCA_009781125.1 Acidobacteriaceae bacterium
GACCGGCGCTCAGGAGTATGTTTTCAACGCGGCAGGGCAGCGGGTTTCGGTGTGGGACGGCTCGACCGGCGCGCAGCTACAGGGGCAGTACTACTGGGGCGGGACTCCGGTGGCGTACTACGACACGAGCAGCCTGCACTTCCAGCATCAGGACTGGCGGCAACTGGCTGTCATAAAGCGACCATGTATACGTTGCGCTCGGATACGCCTCATCCGTCGCTGTCAACTGTTGCGACCATGGAGTTCCATTCGCAACCGTCCAGCCGTCTACGTCCGGCGTAATCACAGGCGTCGGCAAAATCCCCATACCGCTCAGCGAGATGAACTGGGCTCCATTCGGGGCATTACCGGTCAGGATGGCGTTATCGCTAAGCAAGCCCGTCGTCGTCGGAGCAAAGTCGATCGCCACGTCGCAAGTCGCGCCAGGAGCCAGCGTCGACGCCGTTTCTCCGGCAGTTGCCTGCGGACATGTGCTACTGCTGTCCCATGCGAAGTACTCGGGAACGAACGGATTCGTTCCAGAACCCGGGACGGAGATGGTCCAATCACTGGTACCGATATTCTCCAACCCTACATAGGACGGCACGCTGTTGCTTTGGCTGGTCGAACCAATCAGCGTGTCCGGAAATGTCAGCTCAGCCGATGTGGCGCGCGCGATCTCTTTTATCGATTGGGCTAGTGACACGCCCGAACTGTTGTTATAGCCGCCAGTAAAATAGATGTTCCCGCTGCTATCCAACGCAAGGCCAGCAGGGGTCGCCAAAGGCGTATTAAACACTATATTTACACATCCGGTATTGTTTGCATTGATACAACTGACCGGTATCTCCTCCACCCCATTGCTGCCGCTAAAGTAGACGCTCCCACTGGCATCCACTGCGATATCGTTGCCGTATACTGTACCTAGCAGCTTTACACAAGTTGAGTCATTAGCGCCGTTGATACAATCAGCCGGTATCTCTTTCACCATACCGGTATCCACCGTGCTGGTATGATCGGCGACATAGACGTTTCCATATCCGTCTACTGCTATGCCGTAGGGAATGGTAAATCCGCCGCCTAGTGTTTTTACGCAGCTAAGGTCATTTGTGCCATTGATACAATCGATCGGTACCTCGAACACCCCAAGGCGACCAGAAGGTGCCGCTCCTGTAAAATAGACGTTACCGCTGCCGTCCACAGCTACATGTACGGGGATGTTCTCACCATAACCACCAATAGGTACGACACATGCG
Source organism: Acidobacteriaceae bacterium (assembly GCA_009781125.1). Next base: position 1,236 of record WQYS01000105.1, read on the forward strand.
GCGGTGTTTGCACCGTTAATACAGTTAACCGGAATCTCATGCAACCCAAGACCGTAGGGCGACCCATTCAACGAGCCTGCAACAAAGACATTACCGGCTCCATCTACTGCTATGCCAAGGGGACGGCCCCAGGCGCCGCCCTGGTATCCACCGCCCAGCTGTTTCATGCAAGTGATGGTCCCTACGCCGACTACTGCGCCGGTATAAACGCGGTCTGCGCTACATGAGGCTGGAATCTCGACCACCGTGCCGGTATCTGTGATGCCATTAGTATCATTTAATGAATCAATCGTATCGAGTATCGTAGCAAAGATGTTACCGGCACCATCTACTGCCAATCCATGCGTATTGCCCATTCCGCCCAACCCATCTGCTAACAACTTCGTCGTCGTATTGCTAAACACCACCTGCGGACCGGTTCCGATACCCTGAATGTACGCCGTTGCAATAACATTACCGTCCGTGTCCGCCAGCACTACCGCGCCTTTGCGCGCTCCGGCATACAGTGGCGTGAGGGTAACATTCACCGTGCAGGTATCGCCCGTACTGTAGGTGCCTGCCGCGCAACTGCCGCCACCAGCGTCAGCGTAGTCCAGATTCGGGGCGCCCATAGTCAGAATCTGCGGAGCTCCGATAGTTCCCCCTGCAAGGAACTTAAACGTCGCTGCTTGAGGGACCGATGTCGTCCCTATCGGAACAGGGCCGAAATCCACCGTATTGTAGGCCTGCGCCGTCTGCGCCGAAGTTGATCTACTTAACACAAATGTTAGTAACACAAGCGACGAAAACACCACAAAGTTTCTGACAAAAACGTTGCATACACAATTGAATCTCGAAAAATCTTGTGCGAACATGTATTTCTCCAAGTACACAGCTGCACTGAAATGTATTGAATCGATCATTGCCCGGAAGAACAGGGAAGCACTACCATCCATAGCAGCGATCTCGGGATAAAATCATCCATTACAACTTACTCCAACGAGGTTTCATGCCTTCTTATGACAGACCTTATATCGTCATCTGCAACACGGCCTGAGACATGACTCCTGCTATCAAAATGTTTCGACCGTGATCCGTAATGTCGCCTGGAAAATAACTCCTGGCTGTATCGGCACGGTAGCATCTCTCAGGTTGACATAAATCGGCACGGAGATGGAGGTTGCACCTGCAGGGCGCAGAACTACATTGTTGGCGATCGTAGCGCCGCAACCGTTGTTGGCCGGAGGAACGGCAGAGTTGAAAGGAACCGTCTCCCCTCCATTCACCCGGGCTTCCACTATAGAAGCTGGAACGCCCGATGCCTCGCCTGAAGCAGGAGACAAGCCGCAGAACTGCGGAAAATCTGCATACACGGTGGCTCGTGTCGGGCAGGCATGCGCGCCAGGCACGCAACTTATGTTGATCTGTAGTATGCCCGCCGGGGAAAGCGTTCCCTGCCTCATATTAAAGCGCAGCGAGGAAGAGGTCGAAACGGTCATTGTCTGTGAATGTAACGGACGCCCTCCCCACGCCAGGGCAAAGGCGATCAGAAGCAAAACAAGCCGTCGTAGTTTTTTCATTCTCATGGCGTCATTCCTGGCCGGAGGTTCCGGCGGAACTGGTATTGGATGCAGGTGTCGCAGGCGTATAAGGCGTATACGCTCCATACGTCACCGCGTCCGGCGGCGTAGTGCTGGTCGTGGAAGCAGGCGCTGGTTGTGAGTTCTTCGCCTGTCCTCCACCGATGGTTTGCAGATGCTTTTTGTAGAGTTGCGCCGCGCCATGCTTGGCACTGATCAGTTGCACAACGATCGTGATGCCAGGATCATCGCCCTGTACCGATTCCACGGTAGATGGAGCGCTCACCACCTCATAGCTCGCAACGTTTGTAGACAGAGACGGAACAACGGTAATCTGATGGCGCCTTTGCTTCTTTTCCCAAGCTTCAAAGTTCCCACTGAGGTCCGAATAGACAATAGCCTTGTCGATCATGATCGCTATCCCCTGCACGGACTCATTGTCGGGCGTGACGACATGGCCGCGAACAGCAAAGTCGCCAATGTTAATCGCCGGACGGTCCCCTGCAAAGTCTGAAGCGTAGGAGCTGTAGCCGGCGCTCCACATGTAGTAGCCAAGCCCGTAGGGATCGATGCTCTTGGAGAAGCTGGCGTTGAATCTTCGAGTTATTTTTACCGATCCATTAAAGGAGTAGTTGGGCTGGAAGGGTCTGGCAATATTCGTGGGAATATAGGTCGTGTTGTAGTCCACCCCGGCGCTGAAACGGTTGGTAAAGTAAGAACCTCCAAAGGTTATAAAAGAGCTCTGGTTGGTATGCACGTAAGTTTCTTTTAAGTTCAGTTGCGGCCTGATTCGTTCCGTCAGAAAAACCGTGCCCATCTTCTGATCCGGAGCCTGCCTGCTATGGGATATGCTGTAGTTCGCCCCCATCGACACGTAGCGTGTAATACCTCGGCCTACAGAGACTGACTCTCCGTGGGACTTGTAGCCCTGATATTGGGAGTCATAGTAAGTGCCGGAAAGACTTGCTTTCAGAAGAAAGAGCGTAACTCCGCCCACATCGGTTGTATTGATGTTCCCTAGTTGACCGGCATTCACATACCGATTGGGAAAGACGAGCATATTCTGCCGCGAGCCGTGAATTTTCAGAAATCGAAAAGGATAGTAACTGAGTTGCGCATTTTCTTTTATCGCCTCGCCATACTGCATGTCGGGAAGGTTCAACAGCGGGGTAGAAGTTTTTGGGTAGCTGACATACTCCGCGCGCAGATCGAAGCTATGCCGTCTCAGGCGTGCGCTGACGGCTCCATAACGGTAATGCATGCCGACAAGGCCGCCGGAAGCAGCCAGCGTCACATAGTTGCGGCTATTGTTCCGTTTGGAACTCCATTCCAGACCTTGCAGCAGGGTCGATCGCCGGGATATCAGCAGATGCGTCGTGTACTTCCAGTTGTTCTTTTCTCCAGTTATCCCATGAAAGGCAAGCAGTCCGGCTGCCTGCCGGGGCTGGGCGCCGATAAAGAACTGGCTCTGGAGATTATCCGAAATTCCTCCTATATAGAGATGAACGTCGGTCCTGTTATCCGGCAACACGCTATCAACGCCCAGGCCGGTAATAAAAACACTTCGTCCACCCATAAAAATATCCGTAGGCATATAGATGGTTTGGTCCGAGTCGCCCAGGCTATAGACGGTTTTCCGCACTGAATGATAGGCGATGCCTCCAAAGGCGAACTTATTGAAGACCGAGCCCCCACCAAGCGCTATGCTATAGTTTTTCGCCTGCATGGCGACCCATCCGCCGCTGGTCTGGGAGAACGTGGAAGCTCCGCCGTCTACGGTATACACGATCTGCGCGTGAGCTACGGAAACGAAAAGAAAAACAACCGTGCAGAACATCAGCGCCAATAATGACGAAAGAATATAATTCCAATTCTTTGGCGCTACACCCGTATTCCTGGCGTCGTTTTTCCTAACCATCTCTCTTCCTAACTTGGTTGGTAGCCACTAAGAGTTATGCGATGCTTATGGCTTCTGCGCTGATGCAGGCGGCGAGTGAGAGACGGTTGAACGGCCCGGAGATGCAGTAGTTGAGCCTGAGACAACGGCAGGCTCGCCTGGTTGCACGGATACAGGACTGGATAGCTTGAAACGTGGAAACTCTACAAGGATTGACGTGGGAATTTTGTCCTTCAGAACATCCACCAGGCTGAGGTCGAAGTATGTCGCCGTGGTTGTATGCGGAAATACCGGAAGAAGTCTCATCCGGAACTGGTTGTCATGAAGCTGAGGGAAACTCAAAAATGGACGCGACAGCTTACCGCCGCGATTTTCCATCGTGATCTTCAACTTATGCGTCACAGGATCGAAGACCGCCTCATGAATGGCCACTTCGCCTTGTGTGACACCTTCTTTCTGGTACATGTAAACCGGGTGGCCGAGTTGCATGCCAACATTAAGGCCGTCGCGATGTTCTGCCTGCTGAAAGGCGGCATAGATCATGAACCATGCAGGATAGGAGTCCGCCGAGGCATCAAAGAAAATATGGACACTGTCTTTGGGAGCAATGCGTACGCCGCTCTTGGAGAACTTGACATGAATGTGCGGGCTCAACCCGGAAGGAGCAACCTGTTTATCGCCGCTGACTGCAAAATCCATTGCCTGCAAGGTCACAGACATAGGACTGAGTGAGTCGTTCGTAAGCGTAAGATCGCCTTTTCCTCCTCCTGTAAACACCGAGGACACAGGCGAAATTGTCTGGGATGCGGAAAAGACGCTCCCTCCAAAAACCAGTAGCAGAGCCGCTATCATTCCTTGAACATACTTATTCTTCACGTAACACTTCCTCGTCGTTGGTATCCCGCATCGAATCTGAACCACTACTGCCAGTTACTTCCCTGTTCCAGGCTCAACATCATTTCCTGCTGCTGGTAATTCTCTCTGCGGGAGTACCTCTCCCGCAGAGAGCTTCAAGGCAAAACAAGTTACCGTCAACAAGGAATTAGAGAGCGGTCGCCGTAACCCAGAGCGTGCCCTGGTAGGTAAACGCTCCAGATATAGGAGCAATCAACTGATCCGAGTCGTCGATGTAGAGGTTCATGTTATAGCTGACCGTGCCCGAAATACCGCCATCCTGGCTGCCGGTGGTGACGGGAACTTCGTACATCGGAACGCCATTGGCCAGCATGGCCGCGGTTACGTTCGCGTCGGGAACTAAGAAGTTCGTGGCGGAGCCATCAAACCTTACCTCAGAGCCACCGTCGAGCTTGCCGATGATTCTATCGGTAGTGATGACATTGCCGGAGCCATCATTGGACGTCAGGGCAGTGTCGCTAAGAAAATACGCCGTAACCGCGATATTGGTGTAGCCGGTGGCATTGGCGTTCGAGAGCACCCAGCTGGTGGTGGCGGTCAAAGGCTGGTTGCCCTGGTTGTACTTCTGCCCATTGGCGATCACAAAGCTGATCTCGTTGGGAATGATGAGCGTCAGACCTTCAACCTTGGTAGCTACCAGCGTGGTGTAACCCTGGACCGTACAATCGCTCGCAGTGCCTGCGGCCGGGGCTGCGGTGGTACACTCCTTCGACCAGGGAGTGGTTCCGCCGGTCGGCAGCAGGGGCGTCTGAGCAAAGGCTACGGTCGACAGAACAACTATGCCAATCAATGCAATCAGTACTTTCTTCATAAATCAAATCTCCTGTTACTCTGTTGAGGTTAGAAGTTTGCGTTGCGTGAACTACGCTCGCAACGCGCTATCACTCGTCCTGGCATTGCAATCGCCAGTGCGAGTATTCCTCCCTACATGCGGAACGATTTCCGCCGCAGGAGAATACCTGAAAACCCTCCGGCACCCCGCCCGTGCCTCCACGGGCATTACTGTGCCTTGACGGTCAACGACACAGTCTTCGTCACCGTGCTGTAGTCCGTCGTGTCCGCCGGCGTAAACGTCACGCTCAACGTCTGCGCTCCCGATGCATTCATCACCGTGCCCGCCGCCGGGGTATAGATGAACGTGCCATCTACATTGGCTGCCGCGTTCAACTGTGTCCCATCCAACACCGTCCCGGCTGTCACCGCCGCAGGCGTAGCCCACGTCACTACCGGAATTGCCTTGTTCACCGTCAGACCCATCACCTTCGTCACCGTGCTGTAGCTGGTTGGGTCGTCCGGCGTGAACGTCAGAGTGATTCTCTGGCTTCCCGCCGCGAACACCGTCCCCACCCCCGGCAAGTAGCTGAACGTGCCCGGTACATTGGCCGTCGCGCTCAACTGCGTTGCGCTCAACGCCGTCCCATAAGTGATCGCCGCGGGTGCTACCCACGTTACTACCGGCGTCGTCACCGTCTTCGCCTTCACCGTCAGCGACACCGACTTCGTCACGGTGTTGTAGGTGGCCGTGTCCGTCGGCGTAAACGTCACGCTCAGCGTCTGCGTTCCCACCGTACTCATCACCGTGCCTGCCGCGGGCATGTAGGAGAACGTCCCCGCTACATTAGCAGTCGCGTTCAATTGCGTTGCGCTCAGCGCCGTTCCTGCCGTGATCGCCGCAGGCACGGCCCATGTAATCACAGGGTCCGTCTTCCCGCCGTTGACGGCCACCGACACGGTCTTGGTCGCCGCGTTATAGTCCGTCGCGTCCGCCGGCGTAAACGTCACGCTCAACGTCTGCGCGCCCGACGTGTTCATCACCGTGCCCGCCGCCGGTGTATAGACGAACGTGCCGTCTACATTGGCCGTCGCGTTCAACTGCGTCGCGTCCAAAGCTGTACCGGCTGTCATCGCCGCGGGCGCTGCCCACGTCACCACCGGCGCAGCCTTGTTCACCGTCAACCCCATCAGCTTCGTCACTGTGCTGTAGGTGGCCTGGTCCGTTGGCGTAAACGTCAGGTTCAGCCGTTGGCTCCCCGCC
>WQYS01000106.1 GCA_009781125.1 Acidobacteriaceae bacterium
TGACCGAGGTCATGTTCTTTGGCGGCATGTTCATGGCCTATCTGCTGTATCGCAACTGGTACAACCCGGCCTTCGTGGCCGGATCGAACCAGTTGAGCATTCCGCTAGGCACGACCAATACGGCGGTGCTGATTACGTCGGGCTTCTTCATGGCGCTCGGAGTGTGGGCGGCAGAGGTGCGCAGGAAGACTCTGCTGGTGATCTTTCTGCTGCTGACGACCTTCTTCGGACTGGTCTTTCTTGGCATAAAGTTCGTCGAGTATAAAGAGAAGTTCGAGAAACATCATGTTCCCGGCGCGAGCTACGACATCTCCGAGTTTGTGAATCCTCGTCGTGACGTGAAGACAGGCAAGCCGGTCGAAGAGCCGCTAGCGCCAGATATGGCGCAGAAGACGCAGGTCTTCTTCTCGCTATACTTCGCCATGACCGGACTGCACGCGCTGCACATGATTATCGGCATAGGCCTGCTGGCGTGGTTGATCCCGCGCGCGCGGCGCGGCGACTTCACCTCGGGCTACGTGGCTCCGATTGAAAACTTCGGTCTCTACTGGCACTTCGTCGATATCATCTGGATCTTTCTGTTTCCGCTGCTGTATCTCATCAACCGGCATCCGATGTAGGAGCGCATGATGACCGAGCACGTTCACGATCCCGCCAACATCACCAATCCGGAGCACGGCGAGCACCACGTCATTACGCCGAAGACCTATGCCATCGTCTTCGCCACCCTGCTCACGCTGACGGCAACTACCGTCGTGGCGGCCTTCATCAATCTGGGAATCTACAATCCGGTCATCGCGCTGGGCATCGCCTGCACGAAGGCGGTGGTGGTCACGCTGTTCTTCATGCACGTGTACTTTCAGTCGAAACTGATCCGCATGACGGTCGCGGCAGGCATCTTCACGTTCCTGATCCTGGTCACGCTGTCGCTGAGCGACTACATCAGCCGCGCCTGGGGACTCTGGTAGAGATACAGTAACGATTCCTTCTTTACAGGACTGGATGTACACAAGAAAACGATCAGCTATTGCGTCAAGGACGCGGCGGGTCACTGGATCTACGGCCACCTGCTTCCTCACGCCGAGCAGATCAAGGCGGCTCATCCGCTGATGCTGCGAGCCATGGCCGCGGCGACATGGGGCACCTGACCAGTTGTGGCCGATCAGAAGGTGAATCGGGCCATCAGCGTCACTCTGCGCATCTGCTGCGCAAGCTGGGTGGACTGTCCGAAGGTCGACGACGACAGCGTGCCGCCAGGATTGCTGAGAAACTCGCTATTGAACGGATTCGAGAGCATGGCGCTGAAGTTCATGTTGTACTGCCGCGTGGTATTGCCTGCATCCCACATTCCACCTGGACCGCGGCTGCCGCGAAGGCCTCCGCCGCGACCGCCTGAGCCGCCGCCCTGGGCGCCTTTGGAGGTGGCGGTCTCACGGCCAAAGCCGATGGTCTTGGCTACGCGCAGGTTCAGCCAGTAATTCCCAGATCCCTGGCAGTAGTTGACCGGAATGATGGTATCCGTCGCCGGATTTGGGGTCGAATTGAAACTATCCTTGTCCAGGCAGTTTGCCGATACCCCCTGCTTGAATGCCGGACGGGCGGTGTTCAGGCTTGTATCGTTGTACAAGTCGGTGCCGGTTACGATGTTGTATGGCGAGCCCGACTGCGCGAAGAGCATCGGATTAATCACAACGTTGTATGGAAGCGTGATGCTGCCAAAGATGCCGAAGCGGTTGCGCACATCGTAGGAGGCGCGGCCATAGTCGGCATGGAGGTTGCCGGGCTGCGACGGCATCGATCCAGCACCCATGGTGTTGGTCCTGGCGCTGCCCAGCACATACCATCCGGACAGGGAGAGCCGCCGGCTGGGATTGATGTTGTAGTGCATCATCAGCTGGTTCTGATGGAAGACGCCCTCCGACTGGTATTGAAACTGAGCCGGAACCAGAACCGGTTGAGCCGGAGCGCCAGCGTCACACAGAACAGTCTGTTGGTAAGTTGGACTTTGAGTGTTCGCATCTACGCACTGGTTCGCGTTCAGATTCGCGCCGTTGAACAGGTGGACTCCATTGGTATTCAGGTAATTGACTGAGAGCGTGGCGCCATGAAAAAGCTGCTGATCGACGCCGATGGCGGCCTGCATCGTATAGGGCGTGCGCAGATTCGGCGCTGCCGTCTGTGTTGTCGTGTTACCGGTGGCAGGGTCGTGGCAGGCATCAAGGTTTGTGGGAGAGCAGCCGGAGGCAATCTGGTCCGACGACTCCAGCAGGGATAGCGTGTTCACGCCGTTTCCCTGAACCACCGACATGATGTTTCCGATGGAGTAGCGTGTGTAGAAGACACCCCATCCGCCGCGCAGAACGGTCTTGGGATTTCCCTTGGCTCCATTCGTGCTGCCCAGTCCATAAGCAATCGCAACGCGGGGCGCTATGTCGTGATGATCGCGGATATTGTTCTGCGTCTCGTAGCGGGCGCCCAGGGTCGCCGTCAGGTTGGGCCGCATCTTCCACTCGTCTTCGAAGTACAGTCCCAGGTCGGCCATGGTCGCGCGGCCCGGATACACCTGTTTCGTAACGCTGTACTGATATATAAGATTCTGCCCGGCTGTAGAAGGATCGCTGTTGATGTAGTCATCCAGCGTGGTATAGGTAAATCTGCCGTAGAGGCTGGTGGAGCTGGCGACCCGCTGGTCCACGCGCAGCCTGCCGCCAAAGCGCATGAAGTTCTTCGCCAGTTGCACGGAGGTGTAGTTCTGCAGCTCCAGACGGTTGTCGTGCTGGGAAGAGTAGCCGGAACCGCCCGACGTAAAGTCTCCCGGAACACTCACGGAAGGCGCAGCGTACACCGCGCCTGAAGTCGACCGGTTGCGCCCCAGTTCCATGCGGGTTTCGTTGATGACACGCGAATTGATCGTCTGCGTATCGCTGGCTTGCAGCTCGTACTCGGAGCTATCGCTGTTTGAAGCCGTAGAGAGAAGATTGGTGCCGTTCACGCCATTGTTTTCGGACGAGTTCTGATACATCTGAAACCGCACCATCAGATAATTCTTATCGGGGACAAGCGCAACGTCGATGCGGGGAGTGATGTCTAGCCGGGTCTGCGGATTAACAGCTACAGCCTGAAACGGTGTAGACACGCAATCTGGAGCGTTCGGATCGCAGAGGTCCGTTGTACCCGGAAGCGCGCTGATCTTTGCGTAGATGAGGTTATTGTTCTGAATCTGCCTGCGTCCCATGTTGAACGAAAACGAGGACTTCGACGAGATCGGGCCGGATATGTTCCCCATGCCCATGATGGTGTGATACGGCGGCTGCGGCAACTGCACGCCATCGGGTGGAAGAGGACCCAACTGAGGAGTCAGCGCGTTGAACGAGGAGTCGTTGCCCTGCATCATGAACTGGCCGTGAAACTTGTCCGTGCCCGGCTTGGTTAAGATCTCGACCCGGCCCCAGCCCATGCGGTCGAACTGCGCCGAGAAGGGGTTCTGATTGATGCGAATCTCGCGGATGGAGGACTTCGGCGGCAGTTGCCCGCCGGTGAAGCCGTCCACGTAAATCTCGCCGCCATCCGGACCCGCCGACGGCCCGGCCAGTGCCATCAGCTCCGAGCTCAACTCGTCGGGATCGTCGGACAGGGCGTCCAGATCCTTGCCTTTGATGACGGTGGAGCTGGCGTTGCTGTCCGCTTCCATGCTCACCTGCGACCCGTCGTCCGCCGAGACGTGAATCTCCTGCGACGTCGCCTCGATCGCCATCTTGACGTCCACGCTCAGCGCCTTGCCTGCGGCGACCACCAACTCTGGCTTGGTGACGTCGGCAAATCCGCTCATGGTGATGGTCAGCGAGTAGGTTCCGGCAGCCACGCCGCGAAACGAATACGTGCCATCGGCACGGGATTTCGTCACCATCGGCTTGCCCGAGGCAGAGGTCAGCGTAATGTCGGCTCCCGGAATCACCGCCAGATCGGGATCGGTGACCGTGCCGTGAATGGAGCCGGTGACCGGCGCATGAGCCGGAGCCTGCGCGCTCGCCGCCACCGCCGCAAATGCCAGAAGAAAAAATAAGAGAGATTTTACCGTACTGCCAGAACCACTAGACATTCCTGCTCCTGAAATCATCATGACGAAACCTGCGCGGCGCTTACTGCGCCACGTCTCCACCACCGGAGCCGCTGTCGCCCACGCTCCAGCCCGAAAGATTCATCTGCGGAGCCGCGGTAAGCAGCGGCTCCACACCCGACAACATGGTCACGGCGGTCACCGGCGGGCTGTCCGGGTCCGGTTGCGAGGCAACAATCATGACCGCGCCGCCAACCTTCAGATCCTCCAGCTTCTCGGTGGGGAAGGTCGGCAGCATCTGCGCCAGACTGCTTCCCGCCTGCTGTCCGGCATCCTGCCCTGCTCCCCGCTGCGCCTCGTGCGGATGCTGCTCGCCGCTCTTGGCTGCGTCGGCTCCCTTTGCGCCTCCAGCGCCGGCTCCACGGGCGCGCGCCGCCAGCATGGTCGCGTCCTTCTCTGGAAGACTGCGAATCACCGAGTCAGAGGTCACCTGCACCGTCACAATCTTTTTAGTTGCCAGGTCTTTCAGGGTTACCTGACCCGCTCCAGCGTCGATCTTCGAGATCAGGCCCGAGAGATTCAGAAAGGTTCCGCTGATGATCTCTTCGGCCTGAATCGACGCTCCATCCTCGCTCTTGTCGCCGAGCACGCGCAACTGATCTCCTGGCTGAAGCTGCGCAAGCGTGCCCGCCTTGGCGTCTTCAAACTTAATCGAGCCGCCGGAGTAGCGCAGGAACTGCGTCTTGGGCGAAGTCTTCAGCGTGACCTTCCTGGAGCGCGAGGTGATCGTCACCGTGCCAGCCGAGGTATCGACGGCCTCGACGATTCCGCCCGCGCCGCGCCGCTGCCAATCGGCCTGCTCCTGCTCGCGCCGCTCGGCGATGTCGCTGGACTTCATCAGAATGACGCGCGCCGCCAGAAAGCTGCCGTCCTCGGCAGACTTGCCGGTCAGCAGAACCCGGTCGCCCGTGGCCACGTCGGCAAGCGTAATCGGCTGCGCCGACTTCAGGTCCGTGCTGCCCGGAGCCAGCCGCAGGATTTTGGCGTCCTCGGCAACCGTTGCCGTAACCTGCGCGCCACCTGCGATGGTCAGCGTGAGGTTGCTGCCGGAGATCGCCTTCACCGTGCCCATCTGCCGCGCCGCCGCCACCTGCGCCATCGCGGCCTGCCGGCACGCAAAAGGCGGCAACAAAACCAGCGCTGCCGCCATGACTGAAACCTGAGCGAGCAACCTTGTCGAAACCGGCATTCGTCAACATCCTTCTGTCTGCCGGGGGAACGGGATTCGACCTTCTCCAGCAGGACAACACACTGATTTATGTACGCTTAAATATACGTTCCGGCCACGCAAAGGTTTCAGAGATACAAGAAGAAACAACTATAAAAAAGTTATCATCTGAACCTTAATTTCCGCTGAACAAAAAGTTTGCTAATCATCCGGGTGTTTACGCTCGCCGGAAAGCACAGCTATCCGGTCCGGGGGAAGATACACCCTCGCCGTCTCAACTCGAACATCGTTCGAGGAGGCGAGCGCCAGAACGTATCCATCCGGTTTACAAAACTCCACGGCGTCACGCCCCAGGTTGAGCAGTACGCTGACGCCCGCCCGCTCCATGGCCAGCCACTGCTTCTGCTCGTCGAAGGAGACGCGCAACTGCGCTGGGCCTTTGAAGGATCTCTTCCGCAGGGCAATCAGACTGCGGCACCACGCCAGCATCTCGGCGTGGGATGCCTGCCCGGTCTCGTCCCAGCGCAGCTTCGAGCGCTCGAAGGTCTCCTGGCTGCCCGGATCGGGAACCTCCGTCCATCCAAACGCGGCGAACTCGCGCCTGCGTCCGTCGGCAACGGCGCGCGCCAGCTCCGGCTCCTCAAAGTGCGCGAAGAACTGGAACGGCGACGAGGCAGCAAACTCCTCTCCTTGAAAAAGCAGAGGAATGAACGGCGAAAGCAGAGCCAGCCCCATGCCCACCTTCGCGCGTTCCAACCCGACGAGGTGCTCCACGCGCTCGCCGCGCGCGCGATTGCCGACCTGATCGTGATTCTGCAAAAAGCCGACAAAGCGATGCCGCGGCAAATCCCCAACAGGCCTGCCATGAATGCGCCTGCGGTACTTCGAGTAGACGCCATCATTTACGAAGACTTCGGCGAGCGACTTCGCCAGTTTTTCCATCGAGCCGAAATCGGCGTAGTAGCCCTGCTCCCGCTCCGGAGAGTGGAGAACCGTAAAGAGCGCATGATGAAAGTCGTCGTTCCATTGCGCATCGAATCCGTACCCATTCAACTGACGAGGAGTCACCACGCGAGGATCGTTCAGATCGCTCTCGGCAATCAGCACGAGCCTTCTGCCTGGCGACTGTGACAGAGCTTCCACCTCAGTCGAGAGCTGCTCCAGAAAGTGAATCGCCGAGCGGTCTACGAACTCATGCACAGCATCGAGACGCAGGCCGTCCACGTAATAATCCCTCAGCCACATCAGCGCGTTATCGCAGAAGAATCGCCGTACCTCATCGCTCGCTTCGAACTCCAGATTGACGGCCTCTCCCCAGGGCGTGTGGTGGCGATCCGTCCGGTAGGGTGCGAACCTGCCGCTGTAGTTTCCCTCCGGACCGAAGTGGTTGTAGACCACATCCAGTACCACCGCCAGCCCCTTCGCGTGACAGGCGTCGACGAATCGCTTGAGGCCGTCCGGTCCGCCGTAGCTCTGCTTGACGGCAAACAGGCTCACGCCATCGTAGCCCCAGCCGAAGCCGCCGGGAAACTCAGCCACTGGCATCAGCTCCACGTGCGTCACGCCGAGCCGGACCAGATGGTCCAGCCTCCTGATCGCTCCATCGAAGGTGCCTTCCGGAGAGAACGTGCCTATGTGAAGCTCATACAGGATCGCAGAGGACAAAGGCGGCGCTTGCCAGCCCGAGTCGCTCCATCGGAAGGCCGCGTGATCGTAGAGCCGCGAAACTCCATGAACACCATGAGGCTGCCATAGAGAACGCGGATCAGGATAGGGCTTAGGGTCATCGTCGAGCAGAAAGGCGTAGTCCGTGCCCGGCCCGGCCTCCTCGATGCGCGCCGTCCACCAGCCGCGGTTTCCCATGCGGCCCATCGGAAATCTTTTCTCGCCCACTACAACCGCAATCCGTTCCACAAGTGGGGCCCAGACGGTGAACTCAAACATGATCTATTCCTTCTTTCATTAACCACAACAGCCCGGGTGCCCCATCCTTCGTCCGCCGATGCAGGTGCGGATGTCCAGTCTCTTCTGATCGGACGAAGGGTGGGAAGGCAGAACGCTCAATCAGGTGTTTTTCACTGCCAAAACAGCAGCAAGTTGAGCCGTATACTTTCCCACCCTTCGTCCGCCCGAACGATTTGGGATCCCCGTTGACTGCCTTGGCGGACGAAGGATGGGGCACCCGGGCGTTTGTGGCGATACGGATTATGCGTCGAGCAGTGAGTCAATAAACGAATTGCTGTCGAAGGGGATAATGTCTTCGATCTTCTCGCCGATTCCGGCGTAGACGACGGGCAGCTTCAGCTCCGTCGCA
>WQYS01000107.1 GCA_009781125.1 Acidobacteriaceae bacterium
GCGAGATGCGATACATGGTCGTGCACAGGCATCCGGCATCGTCGAGCGTGCGAACGCGCTTACCCAACGGAGCATATTGCTTCTGAAGACGGTTGACAAGGTGAATCTCGGTGCCGATGGCAAAACTTGATCCCGCGGGAGAGTTTTCTACAATCGAGATAAGCTGCTCGGTGGAGCCGACGGCGTCGGCCTTCTGGCAGACCTCCCATGTGCACTCGGGATGCACGATCACCTTCATGCCGGGCTCCTCGCGGCGGATGCGGTCTACGTGCTCGGGCAGAAAACGCATGTGCACCGAGCAGTGTCCCTTCCAGAGAAGCACCTTCGCCGAGCGCAGCCGTTCGGGGCTGAGACCGCCGTTGATCTGCCACGGGTCCCACTCCGCCATCTCGCTCAGAGGAATTCCCATCGCAAAGGCCGTGTTGCGGCCCAGATGCTGATCGGGAAGGAACAGGATCCGGCTGCCGCGCTCGAACGCCCACTGCATGGCCCCGCGCGCGCTCGACGAGGTGCAGACAAGCCCGCCGCGTTCGCCGCAGAACGCCTTGATGGACGCTGCCGAGTTCATGTACGTCAGCGGAATCAGATCGCGCGTGAGGCCGGCCCGCTCCAGCCATTGCCAGCACTCTTCGACCTGGCCGATCTCGGCCATGTCGGCCATGGAGCAGCCCGCGTTCAGATCGGGCAGGATCACCTGCTGGCCGGGCTGCGCCAGTATGTCGGCGGTCTCGGCCATGAAGTGCACGCCGCAGAAGATCATGTATTTGGCGTCGGTCTGGGAGGCGACCTTCGCCAGCCGGGAGCTGTCGCCGGTGTAGTCGGCGAAGCGGATGACCTCGTCGCGCTGATAGTGGTGTCCCAGCAGAACGACGTCCTTGCCGAGCCGGGCGCGCGCCTCGGCGATACGGCTGTCCATCGCAGGATCGGGCTGGGCCAGATAGTCGTCCAGAGCGCATGCTCCAGACGCAGTGATCTCGTCCGTCAATTCACTCAAAATATGCCGCCTTCAGCCTCCGGCAAGTGCACGGAGACGGGGATGTTGAAAGCATTAGAGTTGCAGTTGGCTCGCCTGTTGCCGAACCCACGGAGATGTTGCAACCCTTCGTGCGTCTAACTGTGTAGACGCCTTGCAATCGTTGGATGCCTGTTTGCGATAGAGAACAGGCCGTGACCGGTTTGTTCGCCATCTGCTACAGGCCTTATCATAAAGGAATCTATGCCCAGTCTCGGCGACAGCGCCGTAATTTTTTTCCTCGCTCTGCTGCTCTTCGGTCCGAAGAAGCTGCCCGAACTCGCGCGCCAGTTGGGCAAGCTCATGGCCGAGTTCCGCCGCGCCTCCAACGAGTTCAAGTACCAGATGGAGGAGGAGTTCCGCCAGATGGAGCAGGCCGAGCAACAGAAAAAACTCGCGGCTGAGTCCGTTGCCGCCCCCGCGGAGGCGTCTGCGGATGCCGGAAGCGATGCGGACAGCGACAACGAAGACGCGGATGCCTACTCGATCTACTCGAAGCCGGAAGAGGAAACGGAACCCATCGCTACATCGGGTGAGTTGGTGATGATGCCGCCTGCAACCGGACTTCCGGTAGAAAATTCAGACGAAGACACGGCGGCAGGCCAGTCTGACGAGTCCATCGATTCCGTCGATTCCAACGAGGTGGCGGCCCATGGCTGATCTGATCGACCGCGCCCGCTCCGCCGTCACCGACCGCGCCGAGCTTCCGGGCATGACCCTGATGGAGCACCTCGACGAGCTGCGCAAGCGTCTGCTTACCTCGGTCATCTATCTCATGATCGGCTTCATCGTCGCGTATATCTTTCGCGAACGGCTTTTCGGAGTTATCTCCTGGCCGTACGACTCGCTGAAGCAGCAACTGCACCTTACGGATTTGAACTTTACACATCCGACCGACGCCCTCAATCTGTATCTGAAGACCTCGCTGGTGGGCGGAGCCATCCTTACCTCGCCGTTTATTCTTTATCAGCTATGGCGCTTCATCTCTCCGGGGATGTATGCCAACGAAAAAAAGTACGTCGTCCCGTTCATGACGGCTACGGTAGGGCTTTTTCTCACAGGCATATGGTTTGGCTATCACTGGGTACTGCCTGGAGCGCTCAAGATATTGATCGGCGACTTCGGCAAGCACTTTCATCCCATCATTACGCTTGAGGATTACACCAACTTCTTTCTTGCCGTCATTCTGGGACTGGGGATCACCTTCGAGCTGCCCATCCTGATCTTCTTTCTTTCCATCCTTGGGATCGTCGATGCAAAGTTTCTGATTAAGCACATCCGCTATGCGGTGCTGATTATCTTTGTCATTGCGGCGATCATCTGCCCGCTGCCCGACCCAATCAGCATGATTCTGTTTGCATCGCCGATGCTCGCGCTCTACATGGTGGGCGTGGGCGTGGCTTACATCTTCAACCCGTCCCGCCGCAAGGCTAGAGAGGCAAAGTCGGCATGAAGTTTCTGAAGTCCCGGACTGCTCTGCTCATTCTGTTGTTTACTTCGAGTTGCTTGCTCACAAACCATGCCGCGAATGCTCAGGCAACAAAGCCGGGCTTCAGCGGCCAGACTGCCTACACGCTGGCGCGCGAGTATGTCACGGCTGCTCCCCACCGCTGGATCGGCTCGCCCGATCATGCCAAGGCCGAGGAGTTCATTAAGTCGCACTTCAAGCAGGAAGCGGCGAAGGGCAACTTCGAGGTCGATTCGTTTTCGGCGAATACTCCCGTGGGCTATCTGCCGATGAAGAACTTCATCGTCCGCTATCCGGGTAAGAAGAACGGCGTGATCGTGATTGGCAGTCATTACGAGACCAACTACTGGCTGAAGAACATCAATTATGTCGGCGCCAACGATGGCGGTTCCACCACGGGCCTGCTCATCGAGCTGGGCAACTACTTCAGAGCGCATCCGCCCGAAGGTTACAGCGTGTGGCTGGTATTTTTCGATGGCGAAGAGTCGATTAATACGGACTGGACCGACAGGGACTCCCTTTATGGCAGCCGCCATCTGGCCGCGAAGTGGGCCTCCGACGGCACGCTGAGCAAGGTCAAGGCCTTTCTGCTGGCCGATATGATCGGCGACAAAGACCTGAACATCAACCTGGATGACGCCTCCACGCCGTGGCTGCGCGAGATGCTTCGCACGGCAGCGAAGAACACCGGCCACTCCGCCTACATCTACAAGCATGAGATTGGCGTCGAGGACGATCATCTGCCCTTCGCTCAGCGCGGAGTTCCGGTGCTGGACCTCATCGACATGGACTACGGCCCGCACACGGCGCAGTCACCCGACGGATACCACCACACCGATAAGGACACGCTCGACAAGATCAGCGCCCATTCGCTGCAAGTATCGGGCGATCTCTTTCTGGAGATGGTTCGGCTCATCAATCAGAAATAAGCAACGATAAACGGCTGTACAGAAAAAGGCGTGTGCGCAGGAGACCGCGTACACGCCTTCGCTGTGCAGAAGCAGATATCTACTTGCAGGCCTGATTGCGGGATGCGCGCGCGCCTTTGGCCTTGGCGTCGGCCTCGGACATGTAGGCTCCCTGCTTGGTCTTGCCGTAGGCGGCTGACCCGTAGCAGTGATAGATGTTGGTGTTGGTGTTGACCCAGACCAATCCAGGTCCTCCGCCAGGCTGCGCTACCTTGTTTGCCATGGACTTGCTGCTCGACTTAGCCGGAGCGGGCTGAGCCGCCGGAGCCGGAGCCGGCTGCGCGGCTGGAGCCGGGGCCGGAGCTGGAGCGGCTGCAGGAGCCGGAGCGGCTGGCGCGGAGGCTTCAGCGAACCAGGTCTTAATTCCCTGATGTCCGCGGCAAGCTCCCTGCTTCTTGGCGGCTGAGGTGTAGGTTCCGTCCTTGCACTGGCCGGTCGAACCCGCCGGGGCCTGGGCGATAACGGCCTGCGCCGCGAAAAGTGCTGCAATGATCGTCATCAAACGAATGGATGTTTTCATGCTTACTCCCAAAGGGAAAATTATCGTTACCGCCTCATAGTACGCTGAGGAGGGAGGTGCTGTCATTACATTGTCTTTCCTTTGGCAGCTTCCGCAGGCACGAAGAATTGAGGCAGGTGTGTCATGCAAGTGAATTACAATAAGATAGGAGGATTTTTTATGCCTGCAAATGCGCTGGTGCAGACACGGATCGATTCCGATGTGAAGGAACGCGCGGCAGCCGTGCTGACGAAGCTGGGAATCACGGTCTCCGACGCTGTGCGCATCCTGCTGACGAGGACCGCCAACGAAGGAGCGCTGCCGTTCACTCTTGCGGCGGATACCGCCGAATATGACACATGGTTTCGAGCCAAGGTGCAGCAGGCGCTGGACGATCCGCGCCCCGGCATTGCTCATGAAACCGTAGCCGCGCATTTTGTGAAGCGCCGGGCCATAGCGCGCAGCAAGGCCCGGTAGACCATGCAACTGGAGTGGTCCGTTTTCGCGGTCGATGACCGCAACTCCATCTTCGATTACATCGAGGCCGATAGTTCGCAGGCCGCTGTCATGGTCGATGACCGTATTGAGGAGCAGGTCGAAAATCTTCTCAAGTTTCCGCACATAGGCCGCGTGGGACGAATGGAAGGGATGCGGGAGCTGGTGATTCAACACACGCCATACATTGTTGCCTATCAGGTTCTGGATGGCACCGTTCGGATTTTGCGCGTTCTGCATGGCGCTCAGCTCTGGCCGGAAGAGATGAACGAAGTAAATCCAGTTCTGGCCACGAGCAAACTATAGAGATATGCCGGACACGATTCCTGTCATTTACTGGGTGGGCTTTCACCTCTTCGTTGCGGTGTTGATGGCGGCGGAGCTGATCTATGTCCGCAGATGTCCGGCAGAGAAGCGGCAGGCCGCCTTCGCCCTCGTAACCGTGATGTGGATCGCCGCCGCGCTGGTGGTCTCTGGATTTGTACTCCGGACGATGGGCCCCGCAGCCGCGACGCAGTATCTGGCTGGCTACGTCATCGAAGAGTCGCTCTCCATCGACAACCTTTTCGTCTTTATGCTGTTGTTCGGCCTGTTCGGGATCAGGCCGGAGCGGCAGCCCGCCGTGCTGTTCTGGGGAGTCGCCGGAGCCATCGTGATGCGCGGCCTCTTCATCACGGCGGGAATCGGGCTGCTGGATAGGTTTGCCTGGATTGGCTATGGATTCGGCGCGATTCTGCTGGTTGCCGCCGTGAGGCTCTTTCTTCCGAAGAACGAAGCCACATCCGAGGCCGCGCCGCGATGGCTCCTGTGGCTTTCGCGGTGGAAGCCGGTTAGCTTGAGGCAGGACCGCTTCCTCGTCGTAGAAGAAGGACAACGCATGGCGACGGTTCTGCTGCTCGCCTTGATTGCCATCGAACTGGCAGACCTTGTTTTTGCTATCGATTCCATTCCGGCGGTGCTCTCCGTCACCCGGCATCCGTTCCTGGCCTATGCGTCGAACATCATGGCGGTGATGGGACTGCGCTCGCTTTACTTCGTGCTGGCTCTGCCCTTGAAGCGGTTGCGATTTCTGCGCTATGGACTGGCCGCTGTGCTGGCGTTCGCTGCCGTCAAGATGCTTTCCACGGCGTGGTGGCAGATCGGTCCGTTAGTCTCGCTGGCCGTCATCGTCGCTATGATTGGCGTGACCGTTATTCTTTCACTGGTGTTCACTGACCACTAAAGCCCGGGTGCCCCATCCTTCGTCCGCCAATACCAGTACTGGTATCCCGTGCCTTTTCCCGGACGAAGGGTGGGAAAGCAGAATGCTCAATTAACCATGTTTCCGATCCTGAACAAGGGCGAGTTGAACCGTTTACCTTCCCACCCTTCGTCCGCCCGAACGGCATAGGTTACCAACGGATATGCCTTGGCGGACGAAGGATGGGGCACCCGGACAGATGTGGCTGATACGAATCGAAGACCTTCACCATTCGACAAAGGAGAGTTTTCCCTGTTTCATCACGGAGTGTTTCGCCACAGGATCCTTTTGCGGGAAGTCGCTGCGGTAGTGCGCGCCTCGGCTCTCGCGGCGTCCAAGCGCCGAGGCCACCAGAGCGCTGGCAACTGTATGGAGATTGCGCGCCTCGATATCTCTGCGAGTAAGTCCGCATGGCATCGACGCGGCAAGCGTCCTGAGCGTGCTTGCCGCCGCCTCAAGTCCGGCCTGGTCGCGCATCAGTCCGGCATGGTTCCACATCACTTGCTGCAGCTCATGAATCCAGCTCTCTGTATCGGCAACACTCTGGGTGCCCTGCATCTGGCGTTTCTTGCCAGATGTGGGATCAGGTGGCGGCTCACTTACAGCCGTGTCTTCAATCATGGCCTTGGCGGTGAGAGCGCCGAAGACCAGCCCCTCCAGCAGCGAGTTGCTGGCCAGGCGATTGGCTCCATGCACACCGGTGCAGGCGGCTTCGCCCGCCGCGTACAGGCCGGGAAGGGAGGCGCGGCCATCGACGTCGGTCCGTATGCCTCCCATCAGATAGTGCGCCGCGGGCCGGACCGGAATCAGGTCGCGGTTCAGATCAAGATCGTAGCGGGCAAGGAACTTCGATATTCCCGGAAATCGCTGCCGCAGATCTTTCCGCACATGGCGCATGTCGAGGTAGACCTGCCCATCCAGCCCCTCGCGCGCGATGGCTCTGGCAACGACATCGCGCGGCGCCAGCTCCAGCAGAGGATGATAACGGGACATGAAGCGCTCGCCCGCTGCATTGACCAGATACGCGCCTTCGCCGCGCAGGGCCTCGCTCATTAGAAAGCGCGGCGCCGAGGGATGATAGAACGCCGTGGGATGAAACTGGTAAAACTCCATGTCACTGAGCTCAGCCCCGGCGCGGCAGGCCATGGCGATGCCGTCGCCGGTAGCCACCTCAGGATTGGTGGTGTCGCTGTACATCTGACCGGCCCCGCCGGTGGCGAGCAGCACGGCGCGCGCGCGCACGGTGAAGAGTTCGCCGTTGCCGTCGAGCAGCGACGCGCCCGCCACACGGCCATCCTCGACCAGCAGATCGATGCCGGTGACCCACTCCATCAACCGAATCGCAGGATTCTCGCGCGCGTGATCGAGCAGCGCGCGCGCGATCTCTCGGCCCGTAGCGTCTCCCTGCGCGTGAAGGATGCGGCTGCGGCTGTGCGCTCCCTCGCGCGTTCGCATCAGCTCGCCGCCCTCGCGGTCAAAGTCGGCTCCCCACGCGAGCAGCTCCTCGACGCGCAGCGGTCCCTGCTTCACCAGCGCCGCCGCGGCTTCGCTGCGAACCAGGCCGTCGCCCGCCGCCAGCGTGTCCTGGAGATGCAGCGCTACGTCTTCCTCGCCTTCCATGGCAACGGCGATGCCGCCCTGCGCGTAGGCGGTGTTGGACTCCGACAGTTGTTCCTTGGTGACGACCAGCACGCGGCCCGCCGCGGCCAGTTGAATCGCCGCGCTTAGTCCGGCGACGCCCGCGCCGATCACTAGAAAATCTTCTATTGTCTCTTGTGTCGTCATGCCACCCCGTAGACCTGCAAGGTCTCTACTATAGGATA